>JBFIDC010000020.1:0-20003 GCA_041581495.1 Nocardioides sp.
CCTCGACGTTGACGGTCATGACGTTGGCGACCATCTCGGCGATGACCTCGGAGGTGCGTTGGCGGACCATGGCGTGAAACTAGCCCCTACCGATGCGTATCCCTAAGCGCCCCAGCGCAGGGCCCAGTGCAGGGCCCAGCGCAAGGCCCAGCGCAAGCGCCAGTGCAGGGGCCAGTGCGGCGTGGTCCTAGAGGAGGGGCGCCGAACGCGGGGGCTCTGGGCGCACGTCCTCGCGCTCGGGCGGTCGGTGGGCGCGCCGGGCGCCTCGTGAGCCTCCGGTCGTGGCCGACTCCTGCGCATCCTTGGCGGCCCGGGGACCGCCGGTCAGCCGCAGTTCGACGGTGATCGCGACGAACGCGATCAGCAGACCCACCAGCAGGCCGTAGAGCACCGAGAGGCCGCTCTCGAGCAGCGAGATCGCCGGGTTGATGGCCGAACTGGCGACCGCGGCGGTGCCGGCGGCTCCGAAGGCACACAACCACCACCCCTGACGGCGACGCGCCCGCATGTGCACACCCCAGGCCAGGGCAGGGATCCCGAGACCGGCCTCAATGGGGCGGGGGAAGGCGCCGAGGTGCTCCCGGCTCCACCGGACTCCGTCGAGAAGGTTGGAGACCAATCCCGGCGGGCCGTACTGGCGCAGCAGTTCGGCATAGAGCACCAGCACCGTCAAGATCACGCCGCCGATGAGCACCGCGAGGAAGCCCCGGCGACCCAGGCCGTGCCAGCCGGCGCCGAGCCGATAGACCAGGGCGAGGACACCGAACAGCGAGAGCACCAGCGTGACGTACTCGAAGCGGGTCAACGAGATGACGGGGTCGAACCCCACGACGGCCAACGCGCCGGCGAATGAGACGAGGACGGCGAAGGCGCACTCGCGAGCGACCATCACGAACCGCTCGGCTGGGACGGTGACCATGACCGCGAGGACCGCAGCCACCACGCAGGTCATCACCGCCGCGCCGGTCCTCAGGGCGGGCTCGTCGATCAGCAGCACCGCGATGCCCAGGACGAGGGCGACCGCGCCGAAGACCATGGGGCGCCCACCGGTCCTGTCGGCCAGGGCCGCGACGTAGGCCGTGATCACCGCCGTGGACCCGATGCCGGCGAGCAGGTCGGGGCCGACCGGCACCAGCGCGGCGATCAGGCAACCCAGGCCGCCGATCAGGAGGAGTCCCCACGCGAGGAAGGCACGCTTGGAGGGCTTGGTCTCCTCGTCAGCGCGGACCGGGACGATCAGTTCGGTGGCGTTGGGTCCCGGGTGGACCTCTTCGCGGACGGCCTCGGATGGCGTGGGCGGCTCGGGCGTGGGCGGCTCGGATGGCTCGGATGGCTCGGATGGCTCGGATGGCTGAGGGATCGCCGGTTCCGTCGGCTGCACGGGGGGTGGCGCAGCAGCGGGTGCCGGCTCATCGCGGGGCGGAGACGCGGGTGCCGCCGGGGCCTCGGCGACCTCGACGTGGTCGTCGTCGTCCTCGACGAACGCGGGGACCTGGGGCTGCTTCGCGGCACGCTTCGCGCGGGTGGCGCGGCGGCGGGGAGCGGAGCGAGACACAGCGAGTCAGGTTAGTACCCGGCCGCGGCGGGCGAACCGCTGCGTAGTCGGCGATTGGCCAGCGACGGATTCACGGCGCGTGCCTCCTCGAGTACGGAGCGGGTCAGGGTGGCACGAAGCACTGCCGCACCGTCCTCGGCCTCGGCCAGCACCTCCCCTTGTGGGTCGACGATCAGCGAGTGCCCGGTGTAGCGGGGACCGGGCTGTGCGGCGGCAACGACGAAGACGGTGTTCTCGATGGCCCGGGCCCGGACCAGGGTGCGCCAGTGATCCAGTTTGCGCGGGCCGGCCACCCACGCGGCCGGGACGACCAACACCTCGGCCCCCTGGTCGACCAGTGCGCGAGCCAACTCGGGGAAGCGCAGGTCATAACAAGTCATCAGTCCGACGCGGAACCCGGCCACCTCGACGGTGACCGGGATCGGGTCACCAGCACTCAACGCATCCGACTCGCGGTAGCCGAAGGAGTCGTAGAGGTGGATCTTGCGATAGGCCGCGGTGGCGCGACCTCGCATCACCAGGGTGTTGTGCGGACGCGCGGAGTCCGCCGACCGTTCGAACATGCCGGCCAGGACGGTGGTGTCCTTCTCGTGCGCCACCTCGGCCACCGCACTGACGAAGGGGCCGTCCAGGTCTTCGGCGCAGCCGCCGAGGTCGGAGCCGGGCTCGCCGAAGTCGCGGGCGAAGGCCTCCGGGAACACGACCAGATCCGTGGCGTCCGGGACCAGATCGCGCAGCCGGGCCCGGTTCGCATCCACGTCGAGTCCCGAGGCCTCCTGGACCACTGCCACGCGCAGGCTCCCCTGACCTGCCTCTGGGCCGACAACTGGGTCAGCCAGTGGGCCGCTATCGCTGCTCATCTCCCCAGCCTGCACCATGGCTGGATGGGTGCGCAGATCTCACCGGGGTTCGCTTCGGTGATCCTGGCCGGAGGAACCGCGGCACGTCTGGACGGAGTCGACAAGGCGTCGATCGAGGTCGAGGGCCGCACGTTGCTCGCGCGCGCCATCGACGCGGCCGCAGACGCAACCGAGGTGGTGGTCGTCGGCGACGCCGTGGCGACCGAGCGACCCGTCACGTTCACGCGGGAGAACCCTCGCCTCGGAGGCCCGGTGGCCGGTCTGCTCACCGGGCGCGACGCGTTGTTGGGGACTCCGCGATCAGTGGTGGTGCAGGCCTGCGACATGCCCTGGGTCACCGGGACGACCATCCGCCGGCTCCTTCAGGCGGGCGCCGGTCGTGAGGGCGCGGTTCTCGTGGGTCCGGACGGGCGGCGTCAACTTCTCTTCTGTGTGGACGTCTCGGCACTCGACCGGGTGCGGCCAGACCGCGAGGCGCAGCACGGTGCGGCCCTCCAGCCGTTGCTGCGCCGGTGGGACCTCGTCGAGGTGCCGGCTCGAGGCGAGGAGCACCGCGACATCGACTCGTGGGTCGATCTGCGCGACCTCGACTCCTGAACCGGTTCCGAGCCGATCTCGTCAGACCCCTTGCAAGCAGGGGGGTTGTGGGTCCACGTTGGAGGGGTGAACCTCCATGACTGGATCGATGAACTCAGTGACGTTCTCGATGTCGAGACCGAGGTCGATGAAGGCCTGCTGGCCGATCTGACACGCATCGCTGCCACCAACGTCGAGCGCCTCGCGGCACCCGTGACCGGCTACCTCCTCGGGTACGCCGCCGGGCAGCGCTCGGCCAGCCCCACACAGGTCGAGGCGCTGGCCGCCAAGGCCCAGGCCCTGGCCGAGGCCTGGGATCGTCCGGCGAGCACACCCGATCCCATCGAGCTTCTCGACGAGGTGCCCGACGACAGTTCGGTCGACCACACCGGGGACCGGTTCGAGGGCTGAGAGCCGCCCCGCTCATGCCGTCGAGTCCCGGGCGGTGGCCCGTACCCGGGTCACTAGGGTGCGCACATGCATGCAGTCGTGGCCCAAGGTGCCGGCGGACCGGAAGTCCTCACATTGGTCGAGCGTCCCGATCCTGAGCCCGGGCCGGGAGAGATCGTCCTCGACGTGGTGGCCGCCGGCCTGAACCGCGCCGACCTGTTGCAGCGCAAGGGGTTCTATCCGCCACCGCCGGGCGCCTCCGACGTGCTCGGGATGGAGTGCAGCGGGACGGTCTCCGCAGTCGGCTCGGACGTGCAGGGATGGCAGGTCGGCGACGCCGGGTGTGCGTTGCTGTCCGCCGGCGCGTACGCCACCAAGGTCGCCTTGCCCGCGGGTCAGTTGATGCCGGTGCCGACCGGAGTCGATCTGGTCACCGCGGCGGCACTGCCCGAGGTGGCGTGCACGGTGTGGTCCAACGTCTTCATGGTCGCGGGCCTGCGCCCGGACGAAACGTTCCTGGTGCACGGCGGGGCCGGAGGGATCGGCACCTTCGCCATCCAGCTCGCCTCGGCTCTGGGCGCGAGGGTCTTCACCACCGCCGGTTCGCAGGCCAAGCAGGCCCTGTGTCGCGACCTGGGCGCCGAGGTCACCATCGACTACCGCGAGGAGGACTTCGTGGAGGTGGTGCGGGCGCATACCGACGGGGCCGGCGTCGACGTGATCCTCGACAACATGGGGGCCTCCTACCTCGCCCGCAACGTCAGTGCCCTGGCGACCGAGGGTCGGTTGGTGGTGATCGGGATGCAGGGCGGCACCAAGGCCGAACTCGACCTCAGCGTCCTGCTGCGCAAGCGGGCTGCGGTGATCGCCACCGCGTTGAGGTCACGGCCCGCCGAGGAGAAGGCCGCGATCTGTGCCGCGGTGGTCGAGCACGTCTGGCCCCTGGTGGCCGACGGGTCGGTGCGCGCGGTGGTCGAGCGGAGCTTCCCGCTCGCCGAGGTCGGTCAGGCACACGCCCTGATGGAGTCGGGCGAGCACAGCGGGAAGATCCTGCTGACGAACAGCTGAAGGGCAAATAGGTGAAGGGCCCTCGCGAGTATGAGTCACAAGGGCCCTTCGGCTGATCGGTACCGGTGATGCTCCCGATCGACATCTGTCCACGTCCGGCCCCGGCGGCTTCATCACCCAGCCTCCGCGATGCGTCCCCAGCAAGCTGGTTCTGCGTCGTACGGACCTTCTGCTTCCAGTTGTCCCGCTCCCCCCGAAGGGAGTGCGTAAGGAAGTTCTATGCCCGTTCGGTGGGTCCGCGCAAGGGGTTGGCGAAACATTCTTCTGGTTCCACCGAAAGTGGGTGGGTTCTCCACAGAAACCGGGTCCGTCCTCCACAGATCTTGCGCTGTTCTCCGCAGATTCGAGGGGGGCCTGTGGATTCCGGGCGCGTTGCGGGGGAGGGCCCGACGCGGCCCGGTTGAAGCCAACTAGGGTCGGGGTATGACCGAGGAGCAGACGGGTGCGAACCCGGGTGATGGCGAGCAGGGCGGATCAGAGGAGTCGGTGATCATCGTCGGCCCGGACGGGACCCCCATCGCGCAGATGCCGGCCTCAGCGTTGAGCATGGCCAACGGCGCCGGCGAGGGTGATGAGCAGCAGCGCTCGGTCGCGGACCTGGTCGAACAACCGGCCAAGGTGATGCGGATCGGCAGCATGATCCGCCAGTTGCTGGAGGAGGTGAAGGCCGCCCCGCTCGACGAGGCGAGCCGCAACCGACTCAAGGAGATCCACCGAGCCTCGATCAAGGAACTCGAAGAGGGGCTCGCCCCCGAACTCGTCGAGGAACTCGAGCGGCTCACGCTGCCCTTCACCGAGACCGAGACGCCCTCAGATGGCGAACTCCGGATCGCCCAGGCCCAACTGGTCGGGTGGCTCGAGGGTTTGTTCCACGGAATCCAGACCGCCATCTATGCCCAGCAGATGGCCGCCAAGGTCCAGTTCGAGCAGATCCGTCGTGGTCTGCCCGCTGGCACACCGATGGCCGGGGGCGGGGCCGAGGACGGCGCCGCGTCGGAGCCTGGTGAGTCCGGCGGGATGTACCTCTAGCTACCTCCGACGCGAGATCCCTCGCATCAGCACCAGCCCCAGGACTCCGAGCAGCGCCACGGCGAGACCCGGAGCCACCGCCCGTGACAGGGTCGGGGGCTCCGAGGTTGCGACGGGTGTGAACTCCGCCTTCTCGGGCTCTGGTGGCACCGGGTCGCGTCCCTGGCCGAGCAGACGCTCGAGCTTGAGGACCACCTCGGCGTCTGCCACGCGGGTGCCGCCGTCGCTCTGGGCGATGTAGGGATCGCCGGAGGACACGAAGAACACGTAGGGCGTGTCGAGGACCAGTTCACCCAGGCTGCATTCGCGTGGTGTCGTCTCGGTGCGGACCTCCACCATCGTGCTCTCGATCCGGCCGCGATAGACGCTGGTGACCTCGACCTCGGCGATGAAGTAGGCACCGCGCTCGTCTGACGGCTTCTCCAGCCTGGTCGAGGAGGTGACCTCGCCGGTGAAGACGGCCGCGGCGCGCTCGGCGCTGTCGGCCAGCGAGATGAACGGGCAGGGCACCGAGGGCGGATCGGCCGCCGTCGCAGCGGAGCCACCGATCAGGACCGACGCGGTGCCGATGAGGAGGGTTAGCAGCAGGCGCGCTGGAAGACCGCGTCGAGACGGGTGCACGCGACCATTGCAGCAGGTCACAGGCCAAAGACTCCAGCCAGCACCGATGCGACCCCATCCTCGTCGTGCCCCGGGGCCAGGTTGTCTGCCACCTCGCGCACGCTCGGGTGGGCGTCGGCCATCGCATAGGACGTGCCGGCCCAGGCCAGCATCGGCAGATCGTTGGGCATGTCACCGAAGGCGATGACCTCGTCCGCGCCGACTCCCAGGTCGGCGGCGATCAGCGCCAGGGTCGAGGCCTTGGTCACCTGCGGGCCGCTCATCTCCAACAGGGTCGAACTCGAGGACCAGGTGATGGTCATCAGGTGCCCGACCACGGCCTCGGCAGCGTCCCAGTACTCCTGCGGCGCGAGTTCCTCGTGACGGGCCAGGAGTTTCAGCAGCGGGCGGCGCAGCAGTTCCTCGATGGGGGCCCGACGGGCACCGTCCGGCAGGGGATGGCGCTCCATGAACCCGGGCTCGAGGCCGATCCCCTCCAGGCTCTCGACGGCGAAGGTCGAACCGGGAACCGCCTGACGCAGCAGGCGACACACCTCGCCGGCGGCGCTGCCCGAGATCGGGCGTTCGAGGTGGACCAGCGATTCCGCGACGTCCCAGACCAGGGCGCCGTTGGACACGATGGCCAGACCGTGGCTGCCGACGTGCTCGAAGACGTCCTCGGCCCACCGCAGCGGGCGACCGGTCACGAACACGACCGGGACGCCGCGCTCCTCGAGAGCGGCCAGGACCTCACGCGTGAAGGGCGAGACCGACCCGTCGGAACGCACCAGCGTGCCGTCCAGGTCGGTCGCCACGAGCCGGGGAAGGCTGGTGGCGTTCACTAGAACCAGCGTCCGATCTCGAGGGCGGCGCCGTCTTCATCGACCGAGGCGGTCACATCGTCGGCGGCGGCGATGACCTGCGGCAGCGCCTGGCCCATCGCCACCCCCCGGCCGGCCCACTGGAGCATCTCGATGTCGTTGCGGCCATCGCCGATGGCCAGCACATCGGCGGCGGTGAGGCCCAGTCGGTCCACGACGTACTGCAGGCCGCTGGCCTTGGTCACCCCGACCGGAGCCAGATCGAGCCAGGCCGTCCAGCCGACGAAGTAGTCGGTGCCGTGCAGGCCCAACCGCTCGGCGAGCGCGACGAAGTCGTCGACGGTGGCCTCCGGGTCGCGGATGATGACACGGCTCACCGGGGCGGCGACGAGATCCTCGACATCGGTCAGGACCATCTCGCCGGACAGTTCGCCTTCGGGAAAGGGCCTGGTGACGCGGTAGCCCACCCCGCGCTCCTCGACCGCGACCAGGGCTTCGGGGTGCTCGGCCAGGACCGCGCGCACCGCCGGTCGGGCGTCGAAGGTCTCCTCGAGCACCACCTCCATCGGCGGGTAGCGGAAGACGACTGCGCCGTTGCTGGCCACGATCCACAGCGGCTCGTTGCCCGGGGTGTGCAGATCCAGGAGGTCGGCCACCGGGGTCATTCCGTCCGAGGAGCGCCCGCTGGCGAGCACCACGTGGGCGCCGGCATCGAGCGCGCGCTGGACGGCGTCGTGCACCGGCGCCGCGACCTCGCTGTGGCTGGCACCCCGGTCCGCGATCCAGCGCAGCAGGGTGCCGTCGATGTCGAGCGCGATCACCCGCGGTCGCCACCCGGGGTCCGGGACGTGGTTCAAGGAGTGCTCACCCGACAGGCTTCAGGACTTCCAGGCCACCCATGTGTGGGCGCAACGCCTGCGGGACCCGGACCGAGCCGTCGGCCTGCTGGTGCGTCTCGAGGATCGCCACGATGGTCCGGGTCATCGCGCACAGCGTCCCGTTGAGGGTCGAGATGGGCCGGATCGAGGCCTGGGTGCTGCCGTCTGCGCCCGGGAACCGACCGCGGGTGTCGAGGCGACGGGTCTGGAACTCGGTGCAGTTGGAGGTCGAGGTCAGTTCGCGGTAGCGCTCCTGGGTGGGGATCCAGGCCTCGCAGTCGAACTTGCGGATGGCGGACAGACCCAGGTCGCCGGCGGCCACGTCGATGACGCGATAGGCCAACTCGAGTTTGTCGAGGAAGTCCTTCTCCCACTGCAGCAGTCGCCGGTGCTCGGCATCGGCGTCCTCGGTGGTGGTGTAGACGAACATCTCGACCTTGTCGAACCAGTGGACGCGGATGATGCCCTTGGTGTCCTTGCCGTGCGAGCCGGCTTCCTTGCGGAAGCACGGGCTGAACGCCGCGTAGCGCAACGGCAACGAGCCGCCGTCGAGGATCTCGTCGGAGTGGTAGGCGGCCATCGGCACCTCGGAGGTGCCGACGAGGTAGAGGTCGTCGCCCTCGATCTTGTAGACGTCGTCGGCGGCCTGGCCGAGGAACCCCGTCCCATCCATCGCTCGCGGTCGCACCAGCGCGGGCGCGATCACCTGGGTGAAGCCCGCCTCGCGGGCCTGCTCCATGGCGAGGTTGATCAGCGCGAACTCCAACTGCGCACCCACGCCGGTGAGGAAGTAGAAGCGCGAGCCCGACACCTTGGCGCCGCGTTCGATGTCGATGGCGCCGAGCATCTTGCCGAGCTCGATGTGGTCGCGCGGCTCGAACCCCTCGGCGGCGAAGTCGCGCGGGGTCCCCACTGTTTCGAGGACGACGTAGTCGTCTTCGCCGCCGGCCGGGGCGTCGTCGGCCGCCAGGTTGGGCAGCGACATCAGGGCGGTCGTCCAGGCCTCATCGGCCTCGGCCTGAGCGGCCTCGAGTGCCTTGACCTCGGCGGCGAGCGCCTTGGTCCGGGTGAGGAGGTCCTGCTTCTCCTCGCCTTGAGCCTTCGCCACCTGCTTGCCGAGCAGCTTCTGCTCACCCCGCTTGGCCTCGAACTCCACGATGGCGGCACGCCGCGTGGCGTCGGCGGCCAACGCGACGTCGACGATGTCGGCAGAGAGCCCGCGCTTGTCCTGGGCGGCACGAACGCGGTCGGGGTGCTCACGGAGGATGCGCGGGTCGATCACAAGGTCAGGCTATCCGTGGCTACCCCCGGCCCTCACCCGAGATAGCGCTGTCGGTGGGGCTGGCAGTCATACTTGCCCGCGTGTTCGACCGTCCCCGCTCCGCCCCCACCTGGTGGGCGACGGCATGCTTCGCCGTCTTTGCGCTGCTCGCGGTGGCGGTCTATCAGGAGTGGGCCCCCCTCGTCAGCCTCGATCACCGCGGCAACCCCGCGCAGCAGTGGGCCGTGGACGTGACCTGGCTGAACCAACCGCTGCTGATCGTGGAAGACGTCTTCGACACGATCGGCATGACCGTGATGACCGTGCTCCTCGCCGGAGCCTTGGCCCTGAGGTCGCACCGGCGGGCCGCGGTCTTCGCCGTTCTGGTCGTCGTCGCCTCCTTCGTGGCGAGCCAGGGCTTCAAGGCGCTGATCAATCGCGACCGCCCCGAGTGGCAGTTGGCCGACGAGGTGCTCTCGTCCAAGTCGTTCCCCTCGGGCCACGCCACGGTCACCACGGCCTTCGCCGGCGTGCTCGTCGTGCTGGTGGCGATGCTGGTGCGCCGGGGCAATCTGCGGCGGCTGGCCTATGCCGGCTTGTTGGTGCTGGTCGCGGTGGTGTGCCTGGACCGGGTCCTGCTCGGACGGCACTACCCCTCCGACGTGATCGGCGGCGTCGTCCTCGGCGTCGGAGTGGTGCTGCTGGGGCTCGCGGTGTATTCGCCGCTGCCGGTGGGTCACGCGGTCGGCGTCGAACCACTCGCCCAAGCCGTGCCGACGGCTCGGAACCTCGCGGTGATCCTGAACCCGATCAAGGTCGAGGACGTCGCCACCTTCGAGGCCACCGTCAACGCCATGGCCGCCGCGGCCGGCTGGTCGCCCCCGACCTGGCACTACACGAGCATCGAGGACCCGGGCACCGGGATGGCCGAAGCCGCCTCGATCGCCGGGGCCGACCTCGTGCTCGTCTGCGGTGGCGACGGCACGGTGCGCGAGGTGTGTGCCGAACTGGCCGGCACGGGCATCCCGGTCGGGATCATCCCGGCCGGCACCGGCAACCTGCTGGCCCGCAACCTCGACATCCCCCTGTTCATCCGGGCGGCCATCGACGTCGCACTGACCGGCCAGGATCGCGCCATCGACATGGTCGACGTCAGCGGCGACGGCCTCGAGCCGACCCACTTCATGGTGATGGCCGGCATGGGCTTCGACGCCGCGATCATGGAGGGCGTCAACGAGGACATCAAGAAGAAGGTCGGCTGGATCGCCTACGTGATCTCGGGCCTGAAGTCCTTGATGTTCCCGGCGGTCCGCATCGAGATCTCCCTCGACGACGGGCCGTTCACCAAGCATCGTGCGCGAACCGTGGTCGTCGGCAACGTCGGCTACCTGCAGGCCGGGATGCCGCTGCTGCCCAACGCCTCGATCGATGACGGTCTGCTCGACGTCGTCATCCTGCATCCGCGCAGCTTCTTCAGCTGGATCCCCTTGGCGGTCCGGGTGCTGTCCAAGGGATCGCGCACCGACGAGACCATCAACCGGATGACCGGCCGGACCGTCACCGTGCGCGCGAGTGCGGACACTCCCCGGCAGCTCGACGGCGACTCGATCGGGTCCGGTCGTGAACTGCGGATGACCTGCGTCCATGGGCGCGTCCTGGTCCGTGTGCCCCGCTGAGTGGCCAACACCCAGATCTCAGCGCCGGGCGGCGCCGATCGCCTGCTCCTCCTCGGGTGAGAGCTGCTGCTCGCAGGCCCAGGCGCCGATCGACTTGGCGTAGCTCCGGGCCTCGCTGCGGCCGTGGATGGCCGTCAACACCACGCCGTCGCCCTGGTCGTCGAGCAGGGCGACCGACCACGACAACCGTCCGCCGCTGTCGGTGAATGCGTCGTATCGCACCAGGCCAAGGTGGCGCAGGGCTCCGGCGGCCTCGGCGCGCAGCGCCGCGACCTCCTGACGCAGGCCCACCACGTCTTCGGGGAGCGCGTCGGGGTCTGCGACCGGGGGAGGTGTGCGCCGCCACGCGGCCACGGCGAGCGCCAAGGCCGCCAGTGCGACCACCATGCTGACTATCGCGAGGACCATCACGTTGGCCAAACTAAACTGCCGGGGTGACTCCACCTCGCCGCATCGCCTATCAGGGCGAGCCGGGCGCCAATTCCCATCAGGTCTGCCTCCAGCACTATCCCGATGCCGAACCGGTTGCCTGCGCCTCCTTCGAGGACGTCTTCGCGGCAGTTGAGGGTGGTCCCGGTGTCGAGCCCACAGCCGACCTGGCGATGATCCCGATCGACAACTCGATCGCGGGGAGGGTCGCCGACATCCACCACTTCCTGCCCGGCTCGGGCCTGCACATCGTGGCCGAGCACTTCTTGCGCATCCGGTTCCACCTGCTCGGCATCCCCGGTGCCCGCCTCGACCAGATCAAGACCGTGCACAGCCACGTTCACGCCCTGGGTCAGTGCCGCAAGATCATCAGGGCTCATGGACTGACGCCGGTGATCTCGGGTGACACCGCCGGCGCTGCCCGCGAGATCGTGGAGGCCGCCGACCCGACCCAGGCCGCGATCTCTCCGCCGTTGGCGGCCCAGATCTATGGGCTGGAGGTGCTCGCCGAGGACGTCGAGGACGAAGAGCACAACACCACGAGGTTCGTCGTGTTGAGCCGTGAACTCATCGAGGCTGCTCCCGGCAACGGCCCGGTGGTGACCTCGTTCATCTTCAACGTGCGCAACCTGCCCGCGGCCCTCTACAAGGCTCTCGGGGGGTTCGCGACCAACGGCGTCAACATGACCAAACTCGAGAGCTACATGGTCGGCGGCGAGTTCACCGCCACCCAGTTCTTGGCCGAGGTCGACGGCCATCCCGCCGACCTCAACCTGGCTCGAGCCCTGGAGGAGTTGGCGTTCTTCACCACCGACGTGAAGATTCTCGGCGTCTATCCCGCCGACCCCTTCCGCGCCGAGGGCTAGCTACCCGTCCAGGGGGCGCCACGAGAAGTCCACCTTCATGCCGAGGGCCCCAACTTGCCTGGCTTGACCTTCTGGTTCTTCTTGACCTTGCCCTTGAGCCTGAACGTGAAGGGCGCCGACTTGTCGCGGTTGGGCAGGCCTTTGACCGTGGGCTCGGTCTTGGCCGGCGACCTGGCTCGATCTCGCTGCCACCCTGGTGCGCTGAGCGGATTGACATAGCCTTCCGGGGTGGAGAACGACCCGCGCACCGATGACCTCGGCTTCGCCCGGCTCGACCTGGACCGGGCCGGCCGCACGGGTGACCCCGAGGTCGTCTATGGGGCCGGCAAGACCCCGGAGCAGATCGTCGCGATCCTGACCAGCCTGGAGCGCGCCCATCCCGAGCGCGCGGTGCTGGCCACTCGCCTCGAGGACGAGGCGCTCGCCCGGGTAGGTGAGGCCCTGCCGGGTGCCGAACTGCACCCCGTCGCCGGCTGCGTGACCCTGGGCCCGCTGCCCGAGGGACGCGGCACGGTCGCGGTGGTCTCGGCGGGGACCTCGGATGCCCGAGTGGCGGCCGAGGCTGCGCTGACCGCGCGGGTCTATGGCGCCGGCGTCGACCTCATCGAAGACGTCGGCGTTGCCGGCCTGCATCGACTGCTCGCGGTCCAGGAGCGACTCAACGCGGCCGAGTGCCTCGTGGTGGTCGCCGGCATGGAGGGCGCGCTGCCCTCGGTGGTGGGCGGCCTGGTCGGCGTGCCTCTCGTCGCGGTGCCGACCAGCGTCGGGTACGGCGCCTCCTTCGACGGGATCGCGGCACTGCTGGCGATGCTCAACTCCTGCGCGCCGGGCGTCACCGTGGTCAACATCGACAACGGCTACGGCGCCGGGGTGTTCGCCGCGCGGGTGGCCCGGCAGAGCGTGCCCGCGCCATGACCGTCCTCTGGATCGATGCCTCGGCCGGTGCCAGCGGCGACATGTTGCTGGGCGCCCTGGCCGGCGCCGGCGTGCCGCCGAGCGTGATGCAGTCCGCGATCGACGCCGTCAGCCCCGAGCCCGTCGCCCTGGTCGTCGAGACGGTGATGCGCGGCGGACTCGCGGCGACCCGGTGCACCGTCGAGGTCACCGACACGACCCAGCACCGGACCTGGCGCGAGATCAGGACACGTCTGCTGGAGGCACCCCTGCCCGACCCGGTTCGGGACCAGGCGCTGCGGACCTTCGAGCGTCTCGCCGTCGCCGAGGCAGAGGTGCACGGGTCCGAGCCCCTGGAGGTGCACTTCCACGAGGTCGGGGCCCTCGACGCGATCGCCGATGTGGTTGGGGTCTGCGCGGGCCTGGCCCACCTCGAGGCCGACGTGGTGGTGGTCAGCCCCGTCGCGGTGGGCTCCGGGTCGGTGCCCAGCGCCCATGGGGCGCTTCCGGTGCCGGTGCCGGCGGTGGCGCAGTTGCTGCGCGGCGTGCCGTCCTACGCCGGCCCCGACGGTGCCCCGGCCATGGAGATGTGCACGCCGACCGGTGCGGCACTGCTGACCACCATGGCGACGCAGTGGGGCCCGCAGCCCGCCATGGTCACGTCGCAGATCGGTGTCGGAGCCGGCGGTCGTGACCCCGAGGGTCATGCCAACGTGGTACGCCTGCTCGTCGGGGCGGCGGTGCCCGCCGAGCAACCCGGCGTCGAGGAACTCATCGTCCTCGAGACCAACGTCGACGACCTCGATCCGCGCCTGTGGCCCGAGGTGATCAACGCCGTGCTGGCGGCCGGGGCCCTCGATGCCTGGCTGACCCCGATCGTGATGAAGAAGGGTCGCCCCGCCCACACCTTCCGCGCGCTCGTGGCGCCCGAGCGGGTGGCCCAGGTGCGTGAGGTGGTGTTCGTTCAGACGACCACGATCGGGATCCGCGAAGTCCCTGTGTCTCGACACGCGCTGCCGCGCGAGATGACGACCATCGAGGTGGAGGGACAGGAGATAGCCGTCAAACTGGCTCGGCTGGACGGGGTCGTGGTCACTGCCCAACCCGAGTACGACGACGTGCTGCGCGCCGCGCACGCCCTCGACAGGCCGGTGGTCGAGGTGCTCGCCGAGGCCACCGCACTCGCGCATAACCTCCGGCAGTTGGCCTAGTGGCACCTGATCTGGCCGCGCTTGCCCTCACCTTCGGCGCCATCTTCATCGTCGAACTGCCGGACAAGACCTTCCTCGCGACGCTGGTCCTCTCCACGCGCTACCGCCCGATCCTGGTCTGGCTCGGGGTCGGCCTCGCGTTCGCGGTGCAGACCACCATTGCCGTCCTGCTCGGGCACGCCGCGTCGTTCCTGCCCTCGACCGCCGTCAAGGGCGCCGCCCTGGCGATGTTCCTGGTGGGTGCGGCCGTCCTGTTGCGCGAGGGCCTTGCCCATCGGGCTGCCTCGGGCGAGGAGTTCGCTGCCCGAGCCCCCGAGGTGACGGGGTGGCGGGCCGTGCTGGCCTGCTTCGTGGTGCTGTTCACCGCCGAGTGGGGGGACCTGTCGCAGCTGCTGACGATCTCGCTGGTCGCGCGGTACCAGGCTCCTGGCAGCGTCTTCGTCGGAGCCCTCGCCGCGTTGCTGCTTGTCAGCGCGCTCGCGGTGATCGCCGGGCGGACACTGCTGCGCTTCTTGGCCCTGCATGTCCTGCACTTCGTGGGCGCTGGAGTCTGTCTGCTCCTGGCCGCGTTGACGTTCCTCGAGCTGGTGCGCTGATCTGCGCCTGGACCCTGCCCGATCGTTCGCGCGCCACTAGAGTTCCCGGCATGGACGATGCCGCAGCCCCAGCCCCGCACGGCGCCGACAGTGAGGTCGGTCGCCTGCACACGGTGATGCTGCACCGCCCCGGGCCCGAGTTGAAACGGCTCACGCCGCGCAACAACGACAAACTGCTCTTCGACGGCATCCCGTGGGTGGCGCGAGCACAGGACGAGCACGACGCCTTCGCAGCGGCGTTGCGTGAGCGCGACGTCGAGGTTCTCTACCTGACCGACCTGCTCACCGAGACCCTGCAACAGGCCGACGCCCGCGAGCACGCCATCACCGAAGCATTGAGCGACCTCGACCTCGGGGACACGATGCGCGGCTACCTCCAGGGACTGCTCGCTGATGCTTCACCCGCCGAACTCACGACCTATCTCACCGCTGGCATCCGCAACGACGAGGTGCGCGGCGGGTTCGGCCTGGTGACCTCGATGCTGGCCTATGACGACTTCCTCATCGATCCGCTGCCCAACCTGCTGTTCACCCGCGACTCCTCGGTGTGGGTGCGCGATCGGGTTGCGATCACCTCGCTGGCGATGCCGGCGCGCAAGCGCGAGACCGAGCTCACCGAACTGATCTACAGCCGGCACCCGCGCTTCGTCGGCACGCCACGGATGCACGGAGCGCACCTCGAACACGTCGAGGGCGGCGACGTGCTCCTCCTGGCGCCGGGTGTGATCGCGGTCGGTGTCGGTGAACGCACGACGCCCGCCGGGGTCGAGCGTCTGGCACGCCAGTGCTTCCAGGACGAACTGGCCCACACCGTCTTGGCCGTGCCGATCGCCCAGGAGCGGGCGACCATGCACCTCGACACGATCTGCACCCTGGTCGACGTCGACAAGATGGTCGTCTACCCCAACATGGCCGATTCGCTGGTCGCCTTCACCGTGACGACCACGGGGGAGCGTGAGAAGTCGGGCGACCTCATCCTCGATGTGGTTCGTCCCGAACCGTTCCTGGTGGCGGCCGCCAAGGCGATGGGCATCGACACGATGCACCGGATCGACACGGGCCTGGACCCCGTGACGGCCGAACGCGAGCAATGGGACGACGGCAACAACACCTTGGCCCTCGCGCCGCGTGTGGCAGTGGCCTACGAGCGCAACGACGAGACCAACGAACGGCTCGAGGAAGCGGGCATCGAGGTGGTCAGGATCGCCGGCTCGGAACTCGGTTCCGGACGCGGTGGGCCGCGGTGCATGTCGTGCCCGATCTCGCGTGACCCGATGCCCACTGCCTTGTGAGGGTCTGAGCCTGGATCCAGGCTAAGGTTCGTCGGGAGTCGAGGCGGCACGGGGCTGCGTTGGACAGATGACTCGACGGGACTGCGAAAGGCTCAACCCATGGCTGAGACGTTCTTCTCGATGTTCACCCCCGAAGAGATCGCGCTGATCAGCGCTTCTGGCACTCGCGTCCACCTGCCTGAAGGGTGGGCTCCGATCTCCGAGCAGACCGGTGCCGACAAGGCCTACATCATCTTGAGCGGCAAGGTCTCGGTCCGCCAGCACGGTGAAGAGATCACCCAGTGCGGGGAGGGCGAGATCATCGGCGAGGCGGCGATCCTCAACCATTCGCTGCGGACCGCCAGCATCGTGGCTCTGACGCCACTGGAACTCATCCACTTCACCAAGGAACAACTCGAGCGACTCAACGTCGAGATGCCCAAGTTCCACGAGGCGTTGGAGAAGGTCGCCGCCGCGCGGTTCCCGACGTCCTGACCGACCCGATGATCCCTAGTTGAGCGAACACGTACAGCCCGAGACGCAATTCGACGCCGAGCCGGAGGCCTCGCCGTTGGATCTCTCGGCGAGCCTTGATGCCGTCGAGGAACTGATCCTCGGTGAAGCGCCGCACCTCACCCGGGTGCAGGTCGCCGAGCAGGCTGGGGTCCCGCTCGAACTCGCCCGTGAACTGTGGCGACTGCTCGGCCTTCCCGAGCAGAGCGACGAGGAGTTGGCGTTCACCGCCGCGGACGTGCAGGCCTTGGAGTACAGCCGGGATCTGATGAATCTGGGGGTGCTCAGCCCGGAGCGTCAGTCGGCCCTGGTGCGCACCTGGGGGCGCAGTTTCGCGCGTCTGGCCGAGTGGCAGTCGACGCTGCTGACCGAAGTCGCCCTGGAGAGGGACGACCCGGTCGCGAGCGTGATCGACCTGACCGGCGAGGTGTTGCCGCGGCTGGACGCACTGCAGAGCTATGTCTGGCGCACCCATCTGGCCCGCGCCGCGTCGCGGACGTTGGCGACCGGAGCGGCAGGCTCCGACGTGGTCGACCTGGCGGTGGTCTTCGTCGACATCGTGGGCTTCACCTCACGCAGCAAGGAACTGACCGACGCGGAACTGGTGGCCTGGATCGAGCACTTCGAGGCCGAGTGCTCCAACGCGGTGGTCGACCACGGTGGACGTGTCATCAAGAACATCGGAGACGAGGTTCTCTTCGTCACCGATGACGTGGCCCAAGCCGCAGAACTCGCGCTGCTGTTGACCTCTCGCGGCGCCGATGAGGATGACACCTTCCCAGAAGTGCGGGCGGGGGTCGCCTACGGCGAGGTGGTCTCGCGCCTCGGCGATGTGCTCGGCCCGACGGTCAACATCGCGTCCCGACTGACCTCGCTCGCGCGTCCGGGAAGCGTGCTGATCGACCAGGGGGCCTACGACGCCTTGAACGTCGACGGCACCGGCTTCGGGTTCCGACGGCTGCGCCGCACCTCGGTCAAGGGCTACTCGCGGCTGGCTTCCTTCGCCCTGCGCCATCTCGATCAGACCGACCGTCACGATCGCCGCTGATCGGCGTCCTGGCGCCGCGCGAGGCTAGCCGCCGGCAGGGACGTGGAAGAACCTCACTCGCGGGCGCTGCGTCGAGGTCCACGACAGGCGGGCGGCATAGAGAACCCGCCGTGGGTCGAGGTCGCTGTCGCGCTCGACATGGAAGTGCGAGTGGCAGGCCGTGAAGTCCGCTGAGCCCGGCCCCGTCCGGCACACCCAGCCGTGGAAGAACATCTGGGTCGAGCCACCGATTCGGGCGATGTCGGCTCCGCCCGGTCCGCACACGCCGGTCCGCGAGCGGTTGAGCAGGGCGTGCTTGGGGGCCTTCGCCAACTTCGTCGGGGTGCCGGCTCGGCGCCAGAGCGTCTTGTAGTGACAGTTGCGGAAGTTGCCCTGCGAGTAGAACAGGACGTACTCGCTGCGGCGTCGGACCAGGACCGGGTTCTCGATGATCTTGCGAGATCGCATGAGTTCGGTGCTCGGTCTGGGTTCGCCGCGGATCCGGCTCACGCGGGTGCCGCGCTTGGTGAGCGGGACCATGCGCAGAGTCGCGGGCCGTCCCTGCGTCTTGTAGAGCAGGTACTGCTTGCCGGCCTTGTCACCGAACACCGACGGGTCGATCGCTCCCGCTCGCGGGTGATCGGGCTCGCCGGGTTCGGGCACCGTGTCGTCGTAGGCGCGAGGTGCCTTGGCGCGGCGAGGGCAGACCAGCGGCCGATCCTCCAGTGGCGTGAAGTTGCCGGTCGGCGAGTCGCTGACGGCCACCCCGATGCAGCGACCCTGTCGGCCCAGCCCCGCCACGGGTGCGGAGAAGTAGAGCAACCAGCGTCGGTCGATCTGCACGATGTCGGCAGCCCAGATTTCGGGTCCGGTCGCCCAGGTGGGCAGCATGGCCAGCCCCGTGGGTGCCGTGGTCCACGGTCCGCCCGGACCGGGCGCGGTCGCTCGGGGAACCCACGTGCCGGTCGAGACCGCGACCAGTCCCGCGTCGGTGACCTCGATTGACGGGTCCGCCAGCGGGGGCTTGACCGCGACCGGTGGCGGCGGAGGAGCCGCCCGGTTCGCCGCCGGGGTCTCGAATCGGGCCTCGCTGCCGGCCGTCGGACTCGCGGCCATGACCACCGCCAGGACCAGGACCGCCGTGGTCCTGAGAATGGTCCGTCCCCGCGTCCGCACCCGCCTAGGGGAACATTTCGCCGCCCCCTTGGTCGTGCCCCGGGTCGTGTGCCGGGTCGTGTGGCGGGTCGCGCGTCGGGGCGGGCGGCGATTATCGCGGCCGTTCTCGCGCCATCGGAGTCGGGGGAACAATTCGCCCGACCCCCCTCGGCCCGATACATTGACCGCGAACGGATGTGTTCCGCCTCACAGGCCGCACCACCCCCGCGGATTGTGAGTGGAAGCGACCGACCCACAAGACCGGCGCGCGGCGACCCCGCCAGCCGAGCTGTCAAGGAGTGCGATGAACCCCACGGACCCACCCAAGAGCAGTGCCGGAGCCTTCGGCCCCGATCTGGCGGAGGTCTTCGGGCCTTCTCACAGTGACGGCGGCCCCGAACTCGTGCAGTTGTTGACTCCGGAGGGCGAGCGGGTTCACCACCCCGAGTTCGACCTCGACTTCACTCCCGAGCAGCTGCGCAGCTTCTATCGCGACATGGTGCTGGTCCGCCGGCTCGACGTCGAGGCCACCGCGCTGCAGCGCCACGGCGAACTCGGCATCTGGGCCCAACTCCTGGGCCAGGAGGCCGCCCAGGTCGGCGCCGGCCACGCGCTGCGTCCGCAAGACTTCGTCTTCCCGACCTACCGCGAACACGGCGTGGCCTGGTGCCGCGGTCTCGACCCCCTCAAGCTCCTGGGGCTCTTCCGCGGCGTCGACCACGGCAACTGGGACCCCGCTGACTACAACTTCGGCCTCTACACGATCGTGATCGGCGCCCAGTGCCTCCACGCGACGGGTTATGCGATGGGGATGCAGCGCGACGGCGCCGTCGGCACCGGGGATCCGGAGCGCGACGGTGCGGTGATCGCCCACTTCGGCGACGGCGCGTCGAGCCAGGGTGATGTCAACGAGGCGTTCATCTTCGCCGCCTCCTACAACGCCCCAGTGGTGTTCTTCTGCCAGAACAACCAGTGGGCGATCTCGGAGCCCATCGAGCGTCAGACCCGCATCCCGCTCTATCAGCGGGCCCTCGGGTTCGGGTTCCCCGGAGTCCGTGTCGACGGCAACGATGCCCTGGCGACCTATGCGGTCACCCAGGCGGCGTTGCAGCGCGCTCGCGACGGCCAGGGCCCGACCCTGGTCGAGGCCTACACCTACCGGATGGGCGCCCACACCACGACCGACGACCCGACCCGATACCGGCTCTCGGGCGACGTCGAGAGCTGGAAGCTGAAGGACCCCATCGCCCGCGTGGAGGTCTATCTCAAGCGCAACGGTCTCGCCGACGCGGAGTTCTTCGCCGAGGTGAAGCAGGAGGCCGACGAC
>JBFIDC010000021.1:0-19913 GCA_041581495.1 Nocardioides sp.
ACCCCCACACCCTTTCGGGCACACGGACCTGAACCGTGCGCGTCTGCCAATTCCGCCACTCGCGCGTGAAGCGGACCAAGGTTAGCCCAGCGAGGCGGGCGGCAACAAAAGCCCACAGCAAAGCCGCGCCCGCGAAGAGCAACCGGCTCCATGCCGCGGCCGGGTGCCCCCGATACAGTCGAGACACCACGCGGAGACAGCGCGGGGCTCACCCCTGCCATCACATCAACCGACAAGCCGGCAAAGGAGGCGACGTGGGCGGACTGCAGAAGTTCGAGCAGCGACTCGAGAACATCATCTCGGGCGCCTTCGCGCGCGCCTTCCGCTCGGCGGTGCAACCGGTCGAGATCGCGGCCGCGCTGCAGCGCGAGTGCGACAACAACGCCCAGATCCTCTCCCGGCAGCGGCGCATCGTGCCCAACGACTTCCACGTCGAACTCAGCCCGAGCGACCTGGAACGCCTGGCGCCCTTCGACACCGCGTTGGCCGACGAGTTGACCCACCAACTCCAAGACCACGCCGAGTCTCAGGGGTATGTGTTCCCCGGCCCGATCGCGATCGGCTTCGAGTCCGCCACCGACCTGGTGACCGGGCGCTTCCGGATCCGCAGCCGGGCCCAGGCCCGCGTGCAGAGCAACGCAACGCACACCCAGGTCCGCCGCGCCCGCGCCGTCCTCGAGATCAACGGCACCAAGCACCCCCTCACCCCGCCCGGCCTGGTCGTGGGGCGCGGCAGCGAAGCCGACATCCGCATCAACGACCCCGGCGTCAGCCGCCGCCATGTCGAGTTCCAGGTCACCAGTCACACCAACGCGGCCGGAACCGGCGAACTGCGCATCACCGCACGCGACCTCGGCTCGACCAACGGCATCCTGATCGACAACCACAAGGTCAGCAGCGCCGGCGTCCGCGACGGCAGCGAGGTCAAGATCGGCAACACCACGATGATCGTGCGGGTCGGCGAGGACGTCGACGACGGTCTGGGCCAAGGTTCGGGCGGGTGGGCCGATGTCTGAGTTGACTCTGTTCCTCATCCGACTGGCCTATCTCGCCATCATCTGGATCTTCGTCCTCTCAGCCATCTCGGTGATCCGCTCCGACATGTTCGGTGCCCGCGTCCCCGAGACCGCCCGACCCGTCGAGCCGCGTCCTCGGGGCAAGAAGGGCAAGCCTCCGGTCAAGCGTCGCGGCTCCCCCACCCACGTTCTGGTCACCGAGGGCGGCAACACCGGCCAGCGCGCCGAACTCGAGAACGCGCCGATCCTCATCGGGCGGGGCAGCGACGCCGGAATCCGCCTGGACGACGACTACGTCTCCACACGGCACGCACGCATCGCTGCCAGCGGCGACCAGTGGTTCGTGGAGGACCTCGGGTCGACCAACGGGACCTACATCGGCACCGTGCGGATCACCCAACCCACCACGATCACGCTGGGCACTCAGGTGCGCATCGGCAAGACGATCCTCGAGTTGCGCAAATGATCACGCCCGAGATGGGGGTCTAGCCAGGTGCGCCTCGACTACTCCGCGATTTCCGACGTCGGCCGAGTCCGCAAGGACAACCAGGACTCCGGGTACGCCGGACCCCACCTGCTGGCGGTGTGCGACGGCGTCGGCGGCGCCGCCCGCGGCGACATCGCCTCGGCCACCACCATCCACCAGTTGCGCAGCCTCGATGAGGAGCCACCGAGCCCGGACCTGGACCGTCAGGCCATGCTCGACCGGATCTCCGGCTCACTGGAAGAGGCGCACAACAAGATCGCCGAGTTGGTCGATGAGGACCCCGGCCTCGAGGGCACCAGCACCACCGCGACCGTGGCGATGTTCGACGGCACCCGGGTCGCCATCGGCCACATCGGCGACAGTCGCGCCTACCTCTTCCGCGACGGCGAACTCAGCCAGCTCACCAGCGACCACACCTTCGTGCAGGGGTTGGTCGACGAGGGGCGCATCACCGAAGCCGAGGCGCGGGTCCACCCGCACCGCAACCTGATCCTGCGTGCTGTCGACGGCCGGCACGAGATCGAGCCCGACCTCTTCGTGCTCGACCTCAACCCCGGTGACCGCCTCCTGCTGTGCAGCGACGGGGCCTGCGGGGTGCTCGAGGACGGTCGTCTCGCCGACATCCTCTCCTCCGGCAGCCCCGACTACGCCGCGGTCGAGATGGTGCGCGCGAGCCTAGAGGCCGGGAGCTCCGACAACGTGACCTGTCTGGTCGCCGAGGTGAAGCCCGACGATGCGCAGGTCGAGCACGATTCCCCACTGCTGGTGGGTGCCGCAGCCGAGCTTCGCCGCAAGGGCCGGGGCGTCAAGGGCGCGAGCGTCCGCACCAGCACCAGCCTGTTTCGCGGCCACCGCGCCGGCGACACCGGCGAACTGGAACCGATCTCGGCCGAGATCCTCGACGAGGTCCCCTTCGCCATCCAGGCCGACCCCGAAGTCGTCCGCTATGCCCCCCTGCCCCCGGCTCGCCACCAGTGGGTGACCCGGGTCCTGGCGCTGATGATCGTGGGCGGTCTGGCGTGGGCGATGGGTGCGGCGGCGTGGTCATGGGTCAACGACCAGTACTACGTCGGCGAGGACGACGGCGTCGTGGTGATCTATCGCGGGCTCAACGCCTCACTGCCCGGGATCGACCTCTCCCAGCCCTACGAGTCCACCAACGTCGACCTCAGCCGTCTCTCGGACTTCGACGCGCGCCAGGTCAGCGACGGCATCGACGCCGGCAGCCTCGATGACGCCCGCGAGACCGTCGACACCCTGGCGGCCAAGATGACGCCCGAGGATGACGGCTGATGTCACAGCCGGCACCCTCACCACAGGCCGCCCAGGCAGTCGCTCCGGGGCTGATGGGTTTTGTGCACCGCCGCCGCCGCGGTGCGGAGTTGTTCTTGCTCATCCTCGCCCTGGCGATCGGGATCGGTGCCTATGCAGCCGTCGGCGTCGGCGTACAGGGTGAGGTGCCGCCCGACATCATCGGCTACGGGGGCTGGTTGGCTGCGCTGACCGTCGCCGCCCACCTCGCCGTCCGCATCGTCGCGCCCTACGCCGACCCCGTGCTGCTGCCGGCGGTCGCGGCCCTGAACGGACTCGGCCTCGCCGTCATCCACCGACTCGACCTGGCCTACGAGGCCGCCGGACGCGAGCGGCACACCTTCGCCCAGCAGCAACTGACCTGGATGACCCTCGGGGTCATCTTGTTCATCCTGACCCTGGTGCTGCTGCGCGACCACCGGATCCTCACCCGGTTCACCTACACCTCGGCCCTGGGCGCCATCCTGCTGCTGCTGCTGCCGATGGTCCCCGGCGTGGGCAAGACCATCAACGGTGCCCGCATCTGGATCGGCGTCGGGCCGTTCAGCTTCCAGCCCGGTGAGGTCGCCAAGGTGCTGCTGGTGGTCGCCTTCGCCGGCTACCTCGTCCTGCACCGAGACGCGCTCGCCCTGGCCGGACGGCGGGTGCTGTTCGTCGACCTGCCCCGCGGCCGTGACCTCGGGCCGATCCTGGTGATGTGGCTGATCAGCCTCGGGATCCTGGTCTTCCAGAAGGACCTCGGCTCCAGCCTGCTGTTCTTCGGTCTGTTCCTGATCATGTTGTACGTCGCGACCGAGCGCGCCGGCTGGCTGTTGATCGGCAGCGCGCTCTTCTTCGGCGGCGCCGCCTTGGCCTACACGCTGTTCCCGCACGTTCAGAACCGCGTCAACATCTGGCTCGACCCGATGGCCTACTACGACAAGAGCCCGGGGAGCGGGCAGATCGTCGAGGGGCTGTTCGGCATGGGCTGGGGCGGTTTGATCGGTCGCGGCTTCGGAGGCGGCAGCCCCGAGCGCGTTCCGTTCGCCGAGTCGGACTTCATCGTGGCGAGCATCGGTGAGGAACTGGGGCTGACCGCGGTGATCGCGGTGATCCTGCTCTATGGCCTCATCGTCGAACGCGCTCTGCGCGCGGCCCTGATCTCGCGTGACGGGTTCGGCAAACTCCTGGCCGTCGGTCTGGCCGGAGTCATCGCCCTGCAGGTCTTCGTCGTCATCGGCGGCGTCACCCGCCTGATCCCACTGACCGGCCTGACCACACCGTTCCTGTCCTACGGCGGCTCGTCGCTGGTGGCCAACTGGGTGATCGCGGCGCTGCTGCTGCGAGTCACCGACCTCGCCCGCCGTCCCGTCCCAGACCTCTCCACCGAGGACGAGGCCGACGATCAGAGCACCCAGATCATCCGCACGGCCGGGGTGGGCCCGGGGGTGGGCGGCTCATGAACAAACCGATCCGCACCATCTCGGTGTTCTGCCTCCTGCTCTTCCTCGCGCTGATGGCCAACGCGACCTGGCTGCAGTACGTCAAGGCCGACGACTACGCCAAGGACCCCCGCAACCGCCGCGTCATCGAGGCCGCCTACTCCGCCGAGCGCGGCGCGATCCTGGTCGGTCGCAACCCGATCGCCGAGAGCAAGCCGTCGGACGACCGGTTCGACTTCTTGCGTACCTACCCCGAGCCGCAGAAGTACTCCCACGTCACCGGGTTCTTCTCCTACTACAGCCAAACCGGCATCGAGCAGAGCCAGAACCGGGTGCTCTCCGGCGAGGACGACCTCCTCTTCGTCACCAAACTCGTCGACCTCCTCTCCGGCAAGGCCGGCAAGGGCGGCAACGTCCAACTCACCCTCGACCCGGCGGCGCAGGAGGCGGCCTTCGCCGCTCTGGGCACCTTGCCCGGCGACGTCCAGGCCTCGGCGGTCGCTCTCGAACCGAGCACCGGCAAGGTGCTGGCGATGGCCTCGCTGCCCAGCTTCGACCCCAACACCCTGGCCTCGCACGACTTCGCGTCGGTGACCAAGACCTACGACCAGTTGCTGGCCGATGACGACGACCCGTTGCTCAACCGCGCCATTCAGACCACACTCCCGCCCGGCTCCACCTTCAAGCTGGTGACCGCCGCGGCGGCGATCGAAAGCGGCGGATACCAGGCCGACGACGAGGTCCCCGGTGGCGCCACCTATCAACTCCCGCAGACCAGCGGGTCGAGCGGTCTGATCGACAACGAGGGTCGCAGCTGCGGTGTCGAGACGATCCCGTTCACCCAGGCGATGGGCAACTCGTGCAACACCACCTTCGCCCAACTCGGCATCGAGGTCGGGGCCGACGAGCTTCGCAGGCAGGCCGAGGCGTTCGGCTTCAACCAGAAGTACCTCGAGGACCTCGGACCGCAGGCCATCTCCAACTTCCCCGACGACGCCAACCCGCCGCAGACCGGTCAGTCCGCCATCGGCCAGTTCGAGGTACGGGCCTCCCCCCTGCAGATGGCCATGGTGGTGGCCGGGATCGCCAACCAGGGCAAGGTGATGCGGCCCTACCTCGTCGATGAGGTGCAGTCCCCCTCGCTCGAGGTGCTGCGCCAGACCGAGCCCGAGGAGTTCTCTCAGGCCGTCTCGGCCTCGACCGCCGATCAGCTCACCGACCTGATGGTCTACACCGTCGCGCAGGGCACCGCCTCGCCGGCGGCCATCAGCGGGGTCACCGTGGCCGGCAAGACCGGGACCGCCCAGAGCGGGCAGCCCGACGTCCCGCCCTACGCGTGGTTCGTCTCGTTCGCACCTGCGCAAGCCCCCGAGGTGGCAGTCGCAGTCATGATCCAGAAGGCCGACATCGACCGCGGCGAGATCGCCGGCGGCCGACTCGGCGGACCGATCGCCAAGGCGATCATGGAGGCGGTGATCCGATGACCAAGACCCCTGATGAGCCGACCTTCGCCGACGACGCGCGGCGCTACCGGCTCGACTCGCGAATCGCCACCGGAGGCATGGGCGAGGTCTGGCGCGGCACCGACACCGCCCTGGATCGACCGATCGCCGTCAAGCTCCTCAAGCACGAGTACGCCGACGACGCGACCTTCCGGCAACGCTTCGAGACCGAAGCCCGACATGCCGCCGGCCTGTCCCACCCCGGTATCGCTGCGGTCTATGACTTCGGGGAGTCCTCGACCTCCGGAGCGGCCGACGGATCCGGCATCCCTCGGCCCTACCTGGTCATGGAGTTCGTCGACGGCCAACCGCTCTCGGCGTTGCTGCGCGCGGGGAATCCCCTGGACCCCGAGGCGGTCCGGGATCTGCTGGCCCAGGCGGGCGACGCCATCGGTGCCGCCCATCGGGCCGGGATCGTGCACCGCGACATCAAGCCGGCCAACCTGCTGGTGCGACCCGACCGCCAGGTCAAGATCACCGACTTCGGCATCGCCCGCGCCGCCGAGGCCCTGGGGCTCACGGGCACCGGTCAGGTGATGGGGACCCCGCAGTACCTCTCCCCCGAGCAGGCTCGCGGTGAGACCGCCACGCCCGCCTCCGACGTCTACTCCCTCGGGGTGGTGGCCTTCGAGTGCTTGGCCGGCCGCCGGCCCTTCGAGGCCGAGAGCCCGGTCGCCACCGCGCTGGCTCACATCCAGCAGCCGGTCCCCGACCTGCCGGACTCGGTGCCCACCGCGCTGAGCATCGTCGTACGCCAGGCGATGTCCAAGGACCCGGGTGAGCGATTCGCTGATGGAACCGCCTTCGCCGCGGCGTTGCGGGACCCCGCCTCGGCGGCCACCCGGATCACCTCTGCTGCCCCGGCGGCGAGCACGGTTGCGACGCCGGTCCAGCCGGCGCGCGCCGCCACGCCCACGCCGCCAACCCCGGTGGACCTGCCCTCGGCCTACGACGACGGTCCCAGCCGCTGGGGCTGGCTGGCCGTGGTGCTGCTGGCCATCGCCTTGGTCGTGGTGATGCTGGTGCTGGCGTTCGGCGACAAGGGGGATGACGCAACCATCACTCCGACCGAGACCGCGACGTCGTCCTCACCCAGCGTGACCGCCTCGACCTCGCCCACCCCGACCGCCTCCGAGCCGACCACGTTTAATCTCGACCCCGATGACTACGTGGGCCGCGATGTCGACGAGGTGGCAGCCGAACTGCGCGCCCTGCAACTCAGCGTGGACGCCCAGCCGATCGCGAACCCCGGCGACCAGACCGCCGACACGGTCGAGTCCGTCACCCCCACGCAGAACCTCACCGCGGGCGACACGGTGACGGTCAGCTACTACGAAGCGCCGACGCCCACCCCGACGCCGACGCCGACGCCGACCCCCGAGCCGACGCCCTCGCAGGAGCCGACCGACTCCGCCACACCCGTGCCGTCGAACCCGGTTTCGAGCCTCGCCTCGGGCCTCGGCGGCAGCCCTGACGCCTCGGCAAGTGCCGCGGGGTCCCGATCCACCCCCGACTCGTCACCGACGACACCGCGAGTCCAACAGAGAGCGCACGCATGAGTGAGAGCACCCCACCCCCGCCCGGCGAGCGGCTGCTCATCGGCGGCCGCTACGAACTCGGCGAACTCCTCGGCCGAGGCGGCATGGCCGAGGTTCGCAAGGGGCACGACACCCGATTGGGCCGGGTGGTGGCCATCAAGCGGCTGCGCACCGACCTCGCCAGTGACAACACCTTCCAAGCCAGGTTCCGGCGCGAGGCGCAGTCGGCTGCCTCGCTCAACCACCCCGCGATCGTCTCGGTCTATGACACCGGCGAAGAGATGGCCACCGACGGTTCCGGCGTCGCGCAGCCCTACATCGTCATGGAGTTCGTGGCCGGCCGCACGCTGCGCGACATCCTCCGCGAGGGCCGCAAGATCCTGCCCGAGCGGGCCCTCGAGATCACCTCGGGTGTGCTCTCGGCGCTGGACTACAGCCACCGCGCCGGCATCATCCACCGCGACATCAAGCCCGGCAACGTGATGCTCACGCCCAGCGGCGATGTGAAGGTGATGGACTTCGGCATCGCCCGCGCCATGAGTGACGCCAACACCATGACGCAGACCGCGGCCGTGGTCGGCACCGCCCAGTACCTCTCCCCCGAGCAGGCGCGCGGCGAGACCGTCGACTCCCGATCCGACGTCTACTCCGCGGGCTGCATGCTCTATGAGTTGCTCGCCGGGCGTCCGCCGTTCGTGGGCGACAGCCCGGTGGCGGTCGCCTATCAACACGTCCGCGAGCCGGCCTCGCCGCCCTCGACCCACGACCCCGACCTGCCGCCGGCGGTCGACGCGATCGTGATGAAGGCCCTCGCCAAGCGCCTCGAGGACCGCTACCAGTCCGCCGCGGCGATGCGCAGCGACATCGAGCGCTATCTGGCGGGGCGTCCGGTCCAGGCCCCCACCCCCACTCGGGCCCCCGATCCGGACTACGGGGCGCAGGGCACGATGGTCGCCGCGGCCGTGCCGCCCGAGTCTGAACCCGCACCCATGCCGCCCCCCGACGAGGATGAGCCGAAGGCGCCGCGAACCGGCCTGCTGATCCTGCTCGCCGCCTTGGTGCTGGCCCTGATCGTCGGGGCGTTCCTCGCCTTCGGCAGCGATCTGTTCAAGTCCGCACCCGAGCAGGACCAGGTGCCCAACCTGATCGGGCTCTCGGAGGCCGAGGCACGCATCGCCATCGGCGCGGCGGGGCTGACGGTGGGCAGCATCGACTACGAAGCCAGCGAGACCGTCCCCAAGGACGCCGTGATCGAGCAGGACCCCAACCGGGACGTCTACGTCGACCCGGGAACCGAGGTCAACCTCGTCGTCTCGACCGGCAAACCCGAGGTCACCGTGCCGTTCGTCGTGGGTCAATCCAAGACCCAGGCCCGCAACCTGTTGCGCAACGCCAAACTCCAGGTCGCCTTCAAGGTCGAGGAGTCGGACGAGCCCAAGGGCACCGTGGTCCGCACCGACCCCGAGGGCGGAGAGACCGTCACGCAGGGCACCAAGGTCACCGTCTATGTCTCCGATGGCATGGAGCAGGTGCCCAACGTGATCGGCCTGCAGCAGGGTGCGGCCGAGGAGAAGATCCGCGACGCCGGCTTCGTCCCGCAGGTGCGCGACGACAACATCTCCACCGAGCCCGCCGGCACGGTCACCGATCAGTTCCCCCTCGACGGCACCCAGGAGGAGGGTTCGACGGTCATCATCTTCGTCTCGGTCTATGTCGAGCCGCCGCCGCCGTCCGAGTCGCCGACCGACCAACCCAGCGGCGACCCGACCGACCTGCCCACCGATCAACCCTCGAACCGCAACGCTCGCCCCGCGGATCGGCGTACGTCCTAGGTCAGCGGTCGGGCATAACTGGTGCGGAGAACGCCGTCGTAGGCCGGTGCGACGACCTCATCGGCGAGTTCGAAGCTCCAACCGACCGCGATCGCGGGATTGGCCGATTGTTGCCGGTACAACTGCAAGTAGGCGTCCTCGGCGACGGCTGAAGCCAAGGTGCCGGGATCACCGACGGCCTCGATCACATAGGGCTGGGGGTAGGGGACGCCCTGAAGCAGGACGAGGCTGTCCTCGCACTTGATGCCGGTGGTGGTGATCACCCGTTGACCCTGGATGGTGACCGCGGTGGCCCCGCCGTTCCACAGGGCGTTCACCACGGCCTGGATGTCTTGCTGGTGGACCACCAGCGGGTTCCGGTTGCCCTCGGTGGCGTCGATGATCTCGTCGGGGGCATCGGCCAGGGTGATGGTCACTCCCGGGCCGCTGCGCTCGGTCAGGCCTGCCGGGTCCCGCATGTTGGCGGCCTTCTTCTGCAGTCGCTGGACGGCGTCGTCCTCCACCGCTGAGGAGAGCTTCGCCACCTCTTCGGTCAAGCTCGTGACCTTGGCCGAAAGCCCCTCGTATCGGGTCGCCTCGGATTGAACGAGCCCAGCCAGATCGTCATAGCGCCCTGGACGCAGGTCGGTCCCCTGACTGGACTCACCACTGACGACGAACAACCCCCCGCAGATCATCGCCACCAGGGGTGTGCCGATCCGCCAGCGGCTCCAACCGCGCGTGCGCTGGACACCGGGCTTGAGGCTCGGTGCCGCGCTGCGTTCGGGTTCGCCGTTCACACTGGCTAAGGTAGCCGCGTGTCCCGAATGAAGCCGCGTCTGCGCTCGGATAAGAACCATGACCTGGGTCGCCTCGGCGACCCCGTCGCCGGGCCCCTGGTGACCCCGCGCTTCGTGCTCGTCCTGCTGATGATGGTCCTGGGCATCGCCTGGATCGCCTTCTACTACATCGGCGTGCGACCCGACCCCAGCGTCATCCCCGCTGAGAAGGCGGGCGGCCCGGCGTTCATGGGTGACCTCAAGGGTTGGAACTACATCATCGGCTTCGGCCTGTTCTTCCTCGGCCTGACGCTGTCCGCGCACCCCAAGACCCCTCTGGGTCGCGGTCGCGGCGTGGTGGTCGGCATGCTCGGCTGCTTCCTGATCGGGCTGCTGTGGATCTGCACCTACTACGTGATCAGCGACGACATCAGCCGGCTCCCGATCTTCGACGACCTCGGCAACTACAACCTGGTCGTCGGCATCGTCTTCATGGCCGTGGGCTTCACCTTCGCCACCAAGTGGGAGTGACGCAGTCGCTTCCCCTGGGTAGGGCTGGTCTCGACGACGCTCGCTAGCGCGAGCTGCTCGACCAACCCAACACTCCCGAACGGCTCGACGCTGCCCGACCAACAAGACCCACCATCCACAGCTGTGCACTGACCTGTGGAGAACTACATGCGTGTAGTTCGGGCTAGGCGAGCATCATGATTCGGATGATCGTGGCGGTGATGACCACGGCAGCGATTCCGGTCATCCCAGCGACCTGGAAGCGGGTGCGGTTGGGGCCGCGTGGTGAATAGACGAGGACGCCGGCGACCGCGAGACCGCCGAGGAAACCGCCGAGGTGGCCCTGCCAGGAGATGTTGCTGATCAGCACGAAGGTGATGAAGAAGTTCAGGCCGACCCAGGTCAAGATGCCGCGCACATCGCCGCCGACCTTCAGCGCCACGATCAGCAGGGCGCCCATCAGACCGAAGATCGCGCCGGAAGCACCGTGGGTGCCGCTGTAGGCAGGGCCAGCCCAGAGCACCAGCGCGGACCCGGCCAGGCCCGAGATGAAATAGAGCGCCAAGAAGCGGGCGCGGCCGATCGCCATCTCGAGTTGGGGTCCGAGGATCCACAGCGCGAGCATGTTGAAGGCGATGTGCCAGACCGCGACGTGGGTGAACATCGAGGTCACGATCTGCCAGTACGCGCCGTCGGAGACCCCGGGCAAGATGGTGCCGGTCGGGCAGGTCAGCCCCACCGCGTCGAAGCCGCCGCTCTGGCCGATCAGGCACAGGCCCTTGGGTCGCAGCGCCAACCAGTCGAAGACCTGGCCGGTGAAGCCACCGGTGGCCAAGATGCCGATCCAGACCCCCACGTTGAGCACGATCAGCGCCAACGACGTGGTCGAGGCGTCGGTAGGCCGCAACCCGCCGAAGGCGGTGCGGCCGCTGCGGGTGCTCTTGGCACCCTCCTTGACGCACTCCACACATTGGAAGCCCACCGCCGCGTCGCGCATGCACTCAGGACAGATCGTCCGATCGCAGCGCTGACAGCGGATGTAGGACTCCCTGCCGGGGTGCCGATAACACGTCGGCACCCCGACCTCAGGAGACGGCGGTGTGGGTTGGGACATTGAGGCCAGCGGTGTGGCTCAGGCCTCGACGATCTCGACGTTCGAGAACGTCACCGGCTCGACCGGACGGTCGCCCGCACCGGTCGGAGTCGCGGCGATGGCGTCCACGACGTCGCGCGAGGCCTGGTCGGCGACCTCGCCGAAGATGGTGTGCTTGAAGTTCAACCAGGTGCACGGGCCCACGGTGATGAAGAACTGCGAACCGTTGGTGCCCGGACCAGCGTTGGCCATGGCGAGCAGGTAGGGCTTGTCGAAGACGAGTTCGGGGTGCGGTTCGTCCTTGAACGTGTAGCCCGGGCCGCCGGTCCCGCTGCCGAGCGGGCAGCCGCCCTGGATCATGAAGCCCGAGATGACCCGGTGGAAGCCCAGGCCGTCATAGAAGGGGCCGCTGCGACCGTTGCCCGCGTCGTAGGCCTTCTCGCCCGTCGCGAGACCCGCGAAGTTGCTCACCGTCTCGGGCGCGTGGTCGGGGAAGAGGTTGAGCGTGATGTCGCCCATGTTGGTCTTGAGGATGGCCTGCTGCGCCATGGGGATAGTCCTTCTCGGGTCGGATCGGGTTCGAAGTGCGAAATGATGGGTACCGCTCGGGGCGAGGTCCATCGCGCCTCGCCCGATGATCCTCGCACGCGCGGCAAACCCTGCCCTGGTGGGTCGGGTGACGCCGTGGTCTGATGGGTGTACACGCTCGTGGAAGGAGCCGAACCATGCCACTCCGCAAGAAGAAGAAGTCGCTTCTCGAGCAGGTCAGCGACCAGGTCAGCGAGTACGTCGAGGCAGTGCGACCCCAGGTGGAGTCCGCCATGACCACCACCAAGGACGCGTTCGAGGGCTTCGTCGACACCACCGCCCGCCCGGCGATGCTCGACGCCCGCGAGCGTGCCGCAGCAGGTTTGGCCGAGGCCCGCGAGAAGGCCGGTCCGGCGATGGCCGAGGCCCGCGCCAAGGCCGCCCCCGTGATCGCCGATGCCCGCGCCAAGGCCGCCCCCATCGTCGCGGACGCCGCAGCCCGAGCCAGCGAGGCAGCGGCAGCCGCCAAGCAGGCCGCCCAGGACTCGACCGAGGACGAAGTAGCGCTGGATCAGGGCGAGAAGCCCAAGAAGCGCAGCAAGTTCAAGAAGTTCGCCCTCTTCGCTCTCGTGGCAACCGCGGTCGGCGTGGTGGCCAAGAAGCTCCAGGGCAGTTCGGAATCGGACAACTGGCAGTCCTCCTACATCCCGACTCCGGCCCCGACCCCGGCCGCCGATGCGAGCGGATCGAGTCCCGACGAGGCGCTGGCCGACGCGGAGGAGTCCCCACAACCGCCGACCACGCCTGACGATCCGGCCGAGGTCATCGACCTCGACGACAAGTCCTAGGTCGACGCCTCGGTGGGACGGTTCGCGGCGATCCAGCCGTCGATCTGCTCCCACCAACCGAACAGCCAGTCGATGCGGTCCTCCCGATCCAGGGGGATCTCACCCCGAGAGACCTTCCACCAGCGCATCACGATGCGCTTGTCCATCGGGAGTTCGCGCCAGATGTCGCCGACCGTCAACACGTGGTCGAGCCCGGTGTGCGCCACCAGGACGACGTCGGCATCGGGAGCGGCGTCCAGGGCTGCGAGGAAGCCGCCCGGTCGCGGGGCCAACACATTGCTCATCGACTCCGCACGAACCGCCATCGACTCGAGCCCGAGTTTGCGCAGTCGCTCGATGGCTCGCGTACGCCGTGCCTCGGTGAAGTTGCCGCCCTCGGGGAAGATCACGAACGCGTCGTTGTGATCGAGTCCGGTGGCGAGTTCGGAGATCTGCTCCTCCAACCCCACCCCGCCGGCGGGCGTGATGAACCGCGCCGGGATCCGATGCAACAGCACGTCGATCGCCGGATCCCAGGCCAGGGTGTTCTTCAGGACCACCCGCGGCTCACGGGCGTACCAGTGGGTCAGCGCATGGATGAGGACGAACGAGTCACCGGGGCCGGCGTGGCGACAACACACCAGCAGGGGAACTCCCGGGTGCGCATCGGGCGCGGGGCCGTCGGTGTGGATCTCCAGGTTGAGCACCCGCTTGGCCTCGCGGAAGAAGACCCACATGACGCCCTCGACCAGGTCGTAGTGGATGCCTTCCCAATAGGCCGTGCGCAGTCGCCGCCCGAACCCGGCCGCGAACCAGAACCCCAGCATCACGATCAACAGCAGCGACTCGATCACGGCGTACATCACCAGGATCCAGGCCAGCCGCAGTGCCCGCCACCGGCCCGGCAGCATGGGCGAGAGCGCGGCGGCACCGATCAGCCACAACGGCAAGAACACGAACAACAGTCCGGTGCCGATCACGATCGCCGGGGCCAGCACGCCCAGGCGCAGCGCCCGAATCGCCGGCGCCGCGCTCACAGGTGCTCGGCGAGGTAGTCGCAGGTGGCGGCGTAGGTCGCCTCGATGCGTGCGAGGACGGTGTCGAAGTCGCGGGACCCGAGCAGGGTGTCGTCGCGGGCGGAGGTGCCCCGGGCCGGCAGCACATGGCACTCCACCTCCTCGGGGAGTTCAGCCAACTCACGGGCGAAGCGGTGGCGGCGGGCGATCTCGAAGGAGACCTTGGCGACCTCCCACGGCCGTTTGGGAGGCGTGAGTGGTCGGTCGATCCGACCGACCTGCAAGACGAACACGCGCCCGGCGCCGCGGTCGACCGCGCGGCCCAGCGGGATCGAGTTCACGATGCCGCCATCGAGGTAGTGCTCGCCGTCGACCTCAGCCGGAGGCAACAGGCCGGGCACGGCCGCGCTGGCCACGACCGCGTCGACGACCCGCCCGGTGGTGAACCAGTGCTCGGCGGCACGCTCGATGCTGGCCGCGCAGACCTCGAGCGGGACCGCGAGTTGGTCGAAGGTGAGGTCGCCGAACTCGTTCTCGAGGCGACGACGCAGCGGCTTGGCCGAATAGATGTGCGTCCCGGTGGCCATCGCGCGCCGCACCGTGCGCAACGGCTTGTCGCCATAGACCTCGCGGCCAGAACTGCTGGCGGTTCGCCACAGATCGGTGAGCCGGTCGATCACCTCGAGGTTGGGATCGCGGGCCACCATCGCCCCGTTGAGAGCTCCGACGCTGGTCCCGAACACAAGGTCCGGCACGATGTCTCGCTCCAGCAACGCTCGGAGCATGCCGACCTCGACAGCGCCGAGGACACCACCGCCCCCGAGGACGAACGCCGTCTTCACGCGCTCGAGGGATCCAGTTCGCTCGCGTGCTCCGCACGGATTCGCGCGGTCGCGCGGCGTTCGGCCCAGAAGCTGAGGAGCGGAATGGTGCCGCACAGCAGGGTGGTCGCGGTGAACCGCAGATCCCAGTCGGCCAGGCGCGAGAGCCAGAACGCGGTGACCAAGAAGATCATGTAGAGCCAGCCGTGGGCAGTGCCGAGGTAGAGCGTGATCGCCTCGCCCACCTCTTGGGCGTCGGAGCCCGGCGTCACCAGAGCTGGCGTGGATGAGAACACCTGCCACATGCCAGTGCCGTCGAAGTTGGCCAAGGGGACTCCGACGAGGATCAGGACCACCAGCAGTACGCCGACGACAGTGGCCATGAACCGGTACCGAAACAGCGCCCCACTCACGGCTGGGACGCTACCTGATCGGGTTGCGGGACCCGCGTGGAGTCACGGACCCAACGCCACCAGATGAACAGCGCGAATGCGCCGAAGGTCCACCACTCGATGCCATAGAAGAAGTTGCGCAGCGCGGTGAAGCGGCTCGGCTCTGGAAGCGCGGCCAGATCCGCGGCCGGGAGGGAACCGATTCCCGCGCGGTCGACGACGTAGGCGCCGTAGAGGTCCTCGTCGATGAGTTGGATCAAGTCGGCCGTGCGCAGTTGCGGCACCACGTCGTCGTTCGGGTCCGCATCGACGTCCCCGGTGCCCTCGGGGGGTTGCAGGTAGCCGGTCACCTGAGCGCTCCCGGTCGGGGTCGGTGGGGCAGCCGCCGGGTCCGCGGTCCACCCGAGCACCACGGGGATGGCGGCGTCCGGCACACCCTCGGCCTGCACCGACAAGATGCTCGTCATCCAGTAGCCGTCGACCCCGTCGCGCTCGCGGCCCGAGACGAACACGGTGCCGGCACCGAGCCAGGTGCCCCCGACGGTGACCGGTTGCCCCACCCGGTCCCCCGGGAAGGGGTCATCGGGCCCGAGCACCGACTCCAACGCCACCGGCTCGACCTGGGTCAGGTCCTGCGCCTGCGCGTCTCGGCGTTCCTGCCAGGCATCGAATTGCCACAGGCCGAGCATCCCCGCGACCACCACCGCGGCAAGCGCCACCAGGTGCCCCGCCCACAGGCGTGGGGCGAGGGCGGCTGGCACGAGCCCAGCCTACGGCCGTGGGGTTCGAGCGGCCGTCGGGATAGTTCCTGACCTTCGGGACGGGGACACGCCGCCAACGCGTACCGAACGTCGGGAACTATCCCGATCTCGCTGGTCTGACCAGTTGACCAGTGGGCCACCAACGATCTAGCGTGGCGGCATGCCACTTCAGCCCGTCGTCCGCCGATCCGTGCCCGATGAGGTCTTCGACCAGGTGCTCGCCGAGGTCGTGGACGGCGAGATCCCAGCCGGGGACGCACTGCCGAGCGAGCGAGCGCTCGCTGAGGTGCTCGGCGTTTCGCGGCCGGCCGTGCGTGAGGCGCTGCAGCGGATGGCGCAGACCGGATTGGTGCAGGTGCGCCACGGCGGGGCCACGCTGGTGCGCGACTTCAAGCGGTACGCCGGCCTCGACCTGCTCCCCCGACTGCTGGTCCGCCACGGCGAACTCGACCCGGCCGTCGCCCGGAGCATCCTCGAAGCCCGCCTGGCGGTCGGTCCCAGCGTCGCCGCCCTTGCCGCCACCCGCGGTGGCGCGGCGTTGGGAGCCGCGTTGTCGGCCACCGTCGACGCCTTGGCCGCCGTCGACGACGGGCCGCAGGGCGACGTCGAACGCCAAGTGCACGCGCTGGAGTTCTGGGATCAGGTCGTCGACGCGGCGGACTCCATCGTGTTCCGCCTGATGTTCAACAGCCTGCGCGCCGCCTACGAGCCCACGCTGGAGGCACTCGCGCCACTGATGGCCGCAGAGGTCGGGCAGATCGACGCCTACGCGGTCCTGACCGCGGCGATCAGCGCCGGCGACCCCGACACCGCCCGCGCCGCGGCCGAGCGGGTGCTCCGCCCCGCCACCGAATCCCTGATCACTGCCCTCGCCCACCTGGAGCCCCGATGACCGACATCGACATCGATGACCTGGCCACGCAACGACTCGCCGCCGACGAGGCAGCCTCGACCCGGCGCCGCAGCCTGAGCCTGCGGGCGGCGTGGGCGGAGTTCATTCGCCACCCCAGCCCCTGGATGATCGGCGCGTTCTTGATCGGGTCGATCACCGCCCGTGCCGTCACCGCGGGCGGGGCCTGGTGGGAGGTGCTCATTCCCGTGGGTCTGGTCGCCCTGTTCCCCGTGATCGAGTGGGTCATCCACGTCGTGATCCTGCATTGGCGCCCGCGCTCCCTGGGGCCGGTGCGCGTCGACTCGCTGCTGGCCCGCGACCACCGCGCCCACCACGCCGACCCCCGCGACCTGCCGCTGGTCTTCATCCCCTGGCGCGCCCTGGTGTGGTTGCTGCCGGCCTACGTCGCGGTCGCCCTGCTCGCGATGCCCACCACGACCAGTGCGCTCACCCTGCTCGTCTCGGTCTATGCCATCAAGGCCGGCTACGAGTGGACCCACTACCTGATCCACAGCGACTACCGGCCCAGGTCCCGGTGGTACCGAGCGGTGTGGCGCAACCACCGTCTCCATCACTACAAGAACGAGCACTACTGGTTCACCGTCACCAGTGCCGGCACCGCCGATCGTCTCTTCGGGACCTACCCGGATCCGACAACGGTGGAGAAGTCGCCCACGGCCAAGAACCTCCACGGGACCGGCGCCGCCGATCTCGAGGCCAGCCTCAAGAACTAGGCGCAGGCAGCGAAGGGGAGTTCGCCGTCGAGAGCCAGGTCGGCCGCCGCGGCGGGGTCGGTCATGACGTAGCCGATCCGCCCGGTCAACGGGTCCGCGACGCCGCCGCCGAAACTGGCGGCGAACTCGGGCGCCTCGAAGGCGGCGCGCATGCGGGTGAACAGGTCGAGTCGGTCCGAGCCGAGGCGGGCGGTGACGAGGGTGCCCTCGAACTGCACCGAGTACTCATCGAGCGCCTCGAGCGGTCCGTTCACCGGAGCCTCCACACAACCCCGCGCGAGGTAGGTCGAGTTGGCCGGCAGTCCCACGAGTGAGACCGACTCCTGGTCGGCTGCCCAACTCGCATCGCCGTCATCGATCGTCCCGGACGACACCATCCGCGCGGCGCGGTCGACCGTGGCGCCGGCGAGTGGGCCGACGCCGTCGTCGACGGCCTTCTCGACTGCGGCCATCTTGGTGCCCTCGCGGAAGACCAGGACATATCCGGCCTCACCCTGGGCATCGAAGAAGTGCGCCTCCCAGTCGACGTCCAGTTGGCTGAGCCCGTAGCGCTTCTCGAGACGCGGCTCGGTCTCACGCAGCATGCCGGTGGACAGCAGCGGCCGCTCGGCCTCGGCTCGGACCCAGAAGGCCTTGCGCTCCTTCTTCGGATCCGCCGTCGTGAGGCTCTGGAGCCCCATCTGAAGGCGCACCTGCTCATAGTCGGTGACGGTGAGCGTGGTCGCCGACTGAGGCACCAGCGCCAGAACGGCGGCGGAGGGCTCCAGGTCGGCGTCATAGGTCGGCGTACCGACCGCCTCCACCTCGGGCTCAGGGATGACCGGGACGCTGTCGTCAGAGCAGGCGCTGAAGGACGCCAGCAGCGTTGCTGCGAGCGTGAACTTGATCAAACCCCCCATTGACACATCAAAAAGTGTCTCACCGCACATGTGCTCCTGTCGCAGGATTGCCGAATCCTCAGCGCCGCAGGCGCCTCGACGCCCCCTCCCCGAGTTGCCGAATCCGCGCTGGCACCGCGGCGTTGCTAGGCTGCTGAGCGTGAAGAAGCTGGTGTTCCTAGTCGTCGCCGCTGCAGGCGCCCTGCTAGCGAAGAAGAAGATCGACGAAGGCAAGGCCGAGCAGGCCCTGTGGGCCGAGGCAACCGACGCGGTCAAGCGCACCTGATCCCACCCCTCCGGGGACACACCCGGGGCCTTGGCGCAATTGGTAGCGCACCTGCTTTGCAAGCAGGGGGTTAGGGGTTCGAGTCCCCTAGGCTCCACCACGTAAAACCGCAGGTCAGCTTGACTTCTCGGACCTCGGCGGGGAAGGCGCACCCGGGGTTATTCATGACCTGTGGGGGACTGGTGGGGGAAGGTTTAGTGCGACCAGGCATCCGCGTCATCGACCTATTCGCGTCGCTTCGCCTGTGACAGGCAGGCGTGTCGACGGGACTACGCCGTTCATCCGGGCGGTGGTGCGGCGTCGCGTCGCCGGCCTCGCTCCGCCCAGCAGGGTCACGATTGACACTCTGTGCCAACGGCCGACAACCGGTCGCAGGGGCTACCGACAAACGGGCGTACGCGGCGCTGGGCGAAAGGGCGCGGATCAGGGCGCCCATTGGTGTCGCCAGTGCATGCCCCGCGGTGACACCCCTTCAGATTCCGGCATGAAGCGCGCGCAACCTCGCTCAGTAGCAGCCCAGGAAGCGCCGTCGACTGAACTTGAAAGTGCCGGAGCGAGACTAGTGGACTAGACAAGAGAGAATTTCTCGTAACCGCTCCGGACACACCAAGTTGTTCTGCTGCTGTTCACGGTGAGCGCACTTTGTCTCGGAAAAGAGATCGATCAAGTTGAATACTTCCTGGAAGACCCTGTTGGCTGGGGTCCTTTCCCTTGGAGCCATAGGAATGGTGGCGCCCACGACCAGTGCGGTGGCTGTCGAACCAATCGAGCCCACCATCTTAGAAGGCACCGTTTTGGATGACGCAGGTCGACCGGTCAACAGGGCCGAGATCATTGCGTCAGTCGAGTTCGACACATCACGCGGCACGACCGAAGGTGAAATCGGTCGAACCACGGCTGACAAGCAGGGGCACTTCCTGCTCAGAGGCGCCCTGGACGCACCGGCAACAGTCAACGACGACGGTTCGGTGAGACTGCAGATCACGACAATCACGAAGGACCTTGTCCGGCACTATGTGGTCAACGTCTTCGCTCCCGCAGGGAACACGGAGACGTGGACTTGGGCAGACCCCGATCCGACACTAATTCGCACGACAGCTCCCCTGAACGAGGTGACGGGCTCCCCGCTCGCGGACATCGCTTTGCGGGTCGCTTCCGGGCAGCCGGTGTCGTTGACCACCAGCAGCAACGCGACGAATCCGTTCGCTACGGAGGCAGAGACCGACCTCACCACCGAGGAGCAACTGGATATGCAGACGGACGCGCTGTCGAACCAGACCGGCACCATGGCCGCTCAAGAAGCTGCTTAC
>JBFIDC010000022.1:0-19727 GCA_041581495.1 Nocardioides sp.
ACTCACCGACGAGCCGGGCGATCATGTCGAGCAAGCCGCGCACCGCGTTGACGGGCGTGCCATCAGGTGCGGTGATCTCGGGAACGCCGAAGAACGCCCGGAAATACAACGAGGCGGTATCCAACAGCATCAGCCGTCCGGATCCGTCTCGTCCGTTCTGATTGGCGATCACCCACGACATCTTGTCAGAACACGTTCTAGTCTGACCTCGTGACGCGTTCCGACATCGAGCCAACCGATCGCAAGATTCTTGAGCTCCTCGCAGCCGACGGGCGGATGTCCTTCACCGACCTCGGCAAGGCCACGGGGTTGTCCACCTCGGCTGTGCACCAGCGCGTCAAGCGTCTGGAGAAGCGTGGGCTGATCCTGGGCTACGGCGCCACGATCAACCACGACGGCATCGGCCTCCCGCTCACGGCCTTCGTCTCGACGCGCCCGATCGATCCCTCTCAGCCCGACGACACGCCCGATCGCGTGCGCGATATCCCCGAGATCGAGTCGTGCTGGTCGGTGGCCGGAGATGAGACCTACATCCTCAAGGTCCGCCTGAGCACACCGGCCGAACTCGAGGTGCTGTTGGCCCGGATCCGCGCTGCCGCAAACGTCTCGACGCGCACCACGATCGTGCTCTCGACCTACTACGAGAACCGGCCCGTTACCGGAGGGTGAGGTTTCGTGAGTGCGGCGTCCTAGCTACACGGCTGGTAGCTGCGCCGCGCGTACAACTTGGTGCCGTTCTTGAGCGTGAGGGTCACCTCGACGAGGACGGGTTGCTGGGTCGGGAGCTTCTTCACCTTCGCCTTGAACCCGCGGTAGGGCTTCTTGAAGGTCTTGGCCTTCTTGCCGTTGACCTTGAACTGGGCGGTGCGAACCGGACCCGTCTTGCCCTTCTTGGGCTTCTTGCCGGCGGCCGACTTGAACGTCGACTTGAGCAGCTTGCCCGAGCAGTTCAGGGACTTGCCCAACTTGAGGTACTTGGCGGCCGTGCCCACCTGCTTGTCTGCGGCCGAGCCGGGCTTGGAGAAGGTCCCCTCCATGCTGGTGCTTGTCGTGCGGGTCGTGGGGTCACTGGACACCTCGGGGGCGTTGAGCGTCGTGGCGCCGACCAGGATGATCTGGTAGTCGTCGGCGGGTAGGTAGAACACGCGGTGCAGGGACCCCGAGAATCCAACCGAAACCTCGACCGAAACAGAGCCGGACGCGCTGAGGATCTGCAGCTGAGCCAGAGTGCCCAGGCCGGCGTGCGTCGCGCGCAGGTCGAGGACCTGAGCCTTCGTCAGGGTGAACACGCCGGAGACGGTGCTTGTTGCCTGCGCCGCGGACGCGCAGTCGGTGCCGCTGCCCTGGTTGGGGTCCACCTTCACCGTGCCCTGCTGGGACAGCGAGACCGTCTTGAGCTGGCCACCCGACTGGGTGCTCCGCGCGGTGCCCGTGGACTTCGACGTCAGGTTCGTGAAGTCACTGGCGTCTCCGGCGTCGGTCACCACGGCGGTGTTGTTGATCGTTCTGGTGACCTTGGCCCCGTTGCTGGTGAACGGCACATTCTGGGATGACGCGCCACCGCTGGTGATCGAACAGCTGCCTCCACCGGCGGAGAAGTTCGTGCTCACCCCGAGGACTGCGCTGGTGAAGCCGGCGGCCTGGGCGGGGGTTGCGACCAGGACCGAAGCCGCCACGGTGAGTGCGCTGGCGGCTGCGAGGCCAGCGAGGATCGGGCGCGTGGGAGTTGAGGTCACGGCGTGCTCTTCTCTGTGAGGTCCATCGCACTGAGGTCCATCACACTAGGACGCAACGTCGTGGTCCGCTACCCCCTAGTGCGCCTGCAGCGCCGCCATCCGTCGCGAGGCCTCGGCCATCTCCGCGGCCTTGAGGGCGCCGTCGTCGTCCCGGGCGTGCTCGGCCCACCACGCCTGGCCCGTGGCCGGCAGCGTGTGGATCGGGTCGTAGTAGGCGTAGGTGCGGGACAGTGCTTCGGGGTCTTCGGCCTCGATCGAGGTCCGGTAGTTCTTGGTCCAGTAGGAGATGCCCCGCTCGGTGTCGTAGTCGGCGAGTTGGTGCACCCACCGCTTGCCGACGAACGGGACGTCACACACGATCCGTGGCGTGGCGAACCCGGGCAGGTATCCCATGATGTGGTGCTGCAGTCGCTGCGCGTCGGCGACCGAGACCCGCCAGTGCTCCGAGAACGGGATCATGTCGCACATGTAGAAGTAGTAGGGCATGATCCGGGCGCCATCGAGCAGTCGGAAGCACAGATCGAGCAAGGCATGCGGGTCGGCGTTGACGCCGTTGAGCAGCACTCCTTGGTTGCGGACGTCGCGCAGTCCGGCCTCGAGCATGGCGCCCGCCGCCTCGGCCACGATCGGGGTGATGGAGTTGGCGTGGTTGGCGTGGGTGTGCATCGCGATCGAGACGCCGCGCTGACGAGCAAGGTCGGCAACCCTGCCCACGCCCTCGCGCACGTCGGGTTGGAGCCAGTGCTGGGGCAGCCCGATCAGGGCCTTGGTGGCCAGTCGGATGTCGCGGATGTTCTCGATCTCGAGCACCTCGGTCAGGAACGCCTCGAGTCGGGGCCACGGCATGTTGGCGACGTCTCCGCCGGAGACGACCACGTCGCGGACCTGTGGGGTGCGGCGCAGGTAGTCGAGCATGTCGGTCAGACGGTCACCGGGCTTGGCGACGAACTTCAGTTTGTCGACGACGGGGGTCGAGTTGCCGACCAGGTCCATCCGGGTGCAATGGCCGCAGTACTGGGGGCAGGTCGGCAGGAGTTCGGCCAGGACCTTCGTGGGGTAGCGGTGGGTGAGTCCCTCGGTCGCCCACATGTCGTGTTCGTGGAGGGAGTCGCGGGTCGCATGCGGATGCGAGGGCCAGTCGGTGCGACGGTCGGAGAACACCGGAAGCATGTAGTGGCGCACAGGGTCGGCATAGAACGCCTCGGTCAACGAGCCCGGCCCACCCGGAACTGCGTGCGGGACCATCGTGTTCATCATCTGCGGCGGCACCAGCATCGACATCGTCGCGCGCTCGTTCTGGTCGCGTTCGAGGTCGGCGAAGAAGCGGTCGTCCACGAGGTCACCGAGCAACTCACGCAACTGCTTGACGTTCTTGACACAGTGCGCCCGCTGCCACTGCACCGACGCCCAGTCCTCGGCGGTCACCTCGCGCCATCCGGGGAAGCGGGTCCAGTCCGGCTCGACCAGTTCGACACGCTGGTAGGGGTAGGGCTGACCGGTTCCGAGCCCGATAGACGTTTCAATGGTCATTGTGACACTGTATGTGGAGAATCTGCGGCCTGTCCAAGCACACGCCGCAATATTTCCCGTTATCCATCCCTCTATGCCTGGAGTATTGCTGTGTCCCTGAGCGATCCCACCGGATTGCACCGCGTCGTCGACCGGCCGGTGGTCCTGCCGCAAGCGGCCGCCCGGCTCGACACGCGTCGCGAGTTGTGGCCAGACGAGGTTCGGGTTCGCGTCGAGCGACTCAACCTCGATGCCGCATCGTTCCGACAACTCGAGCGCGCGCACGGGGGAGTGGGCGAGGCGATCCGCGCCGAGGTCCTCGAGATCGTCAAGGCGCGAGGCAAGATGCAGAACCCGGAGACCGGCTCGGGAGGAATGCTGGTCGGCACCGTCGAAGAGGTCGGACCCGACTCGCCCCTGGGACTCGCCGTGGGCGACCGCATCGCCACGCTCGTCTCTCTCACCTTGACGCCCTTGGTGATCGAGGACGGCCTCGAGGCCTGGGACGGCCTCTCGGAGCAGGTTCCGTGCGACGGCTACGCGGTGCTGTTCGGCCGCTCGATCGCCGCGGTGATCCCCGAGGATCTGCCCGCGGACCTGAGTCTGGCCGTGATGGACGTGTGCGGCGCCCCGGCCCTGACCGCGCGAATCGTCAAGGGTCGGCAGGACGCCTCAACCGTTGCGGTGATCGGCGGTGCCGGGAAGTCCGGCTCACTCAGCCTGGCCGCAGCCCGAGATGCTGGAGCACGTCACACCATCGGCGTCGTGCCGCACGAGGCCGAGGCCGCGCTGCTGCGCGAGAGCGGTCTCGCGGACACGGTGGTGATCGCCGATGCCCGCGACCCGATCGCGTTGCGCGATGCGGTTCTGTCCGCCGGAGGGCCCGCAGACCTCACGGTGGTGTGCGTCGATGTCCCCGGATGCGAGGGCGGCGCCATCCTCGCCACGGCCCCGGGCGGCACTGTGGTCTTCTTCTCCATGGCCACCTCGTTCGCCGCGGCGGCATTGGGAGCCGAGGGGCTGGCGGCCGATGTCACGATGCTCGTGGGCAATGGCTACGTCCCTGGACACGCCGACTACGCGATGAAACTGCTGAGGGAGAACGACGGGGTGCGCGGACTCTTCGAGGGCCGACTGGTGGGAGCATGAGCGCCACCAAACCGGTGTTGAACCTGGACCGCGCGACGGTGCGTCGTGCCCGAACCCTGGCGCGCCAGGCCGGGCGCCCGATCGTCAAGATGGCCCAGCAGCACACCACCGTCTCGGTCGAACGCGCCACGCTCAGGTTGGCCGGACTGGCCGGCGCGGACGCCGAGGGCACCCCGTGGGTCAACCGCTTGGCCGACGTCGTACGCGCCGACCTCGAGCAGGACGGCGGGCTCGCCCACGGCGTGTCTCTGCCCGTCTGGGATGCGCTGGTGCGAGGCGAAGCCGAAGACCTCGCCACGCTGGCCCAGAAGGCCAGTGCAGGCTCGGTGCGATTCCGGCTCCCCGAAGGCCGTGACGCAGCGAAGGCACGCGCAGCCGCCAAGCGGCAGGTCGCCGCCGGAGTGAAACTCATCGACAAGCGACGCGTCGAGCGGGAACGGATGATCGCCAAGCACGGCGACGCCCCGCGCCAGCCGTGGATCTATCTCATCGTGGCCACCGGTGACATCTATGAGGACATCCCGCAGGCGCAGCAAGCCGCTCGCGAGGGTGCCGATGTCATCGCGGTGATCCGCTCCACCGGGCAGAGCCTGCTCGACTACGTCCCCGAGGGCGCCACCCGCGAAGGCTTCGCCGGCACCTACGCGACCCAGGAGAACTTCCGCCTGATGAGGGCCGCGCTCGATGAGTCGAGCAAGGAGCTCGGGCGCTACATCCGGCTGACCAACTACGCCTCGGGGCTGTGCATGCCCGAGATCGCGACTCTGGCCGGCCTGCAACGGCTCGACATGATGTTGAACGACTCGATGTACGGGATCCTGTTCCGAGACATCAACCCGGTCCGCACCTTCGTCGACCAGCGCTTCAGTCGTCAGATCCACGCTCGCGCGGGCATCATCATCAACACCGGCGAGGACAACTACCTGACGACGGCCGACGCGATCGAGGCCGCGCACACGGTGACGACCAGCCAGCTCCTCAACGAGTACTTCGCCAAAGAGGCTGGGCTCGAGGACTGGCAGTTGGGTCTGGGTCATGCCTTCGAGATCGACCCCGACGTGCCGGAGTCCTTCCGCCTCGAACTCGCACACGCGCTGCTGGCTCGTGAACTCTTCCCGGACGCGCCGCTGAAGTGGATGCCGCCGACGCGGCACATGACCGGTGACGTCTTCCGCGGCTACCTGCTCGACGGGTTCTTCAACCTGGTCGGTGCGCTGACGGGGCAGGGCATCTTGTTGGTCGGCATGATGACCGAGGCCGTGGTCACACCGTGGCTCTCCGACCGTGACCTCGCCCTGCAGAACGTGCGCTATGTCTTGAACGCCGCCGGCAACCTGCGTGAGGACTTCCATCCGGCGCCCGACGGATTCATCGCCAACCGTGCCCGTGAGGTCCTCGGCGAGTCGATCTCGTTGCTCGAAGTCATCTTGGATCACCCCCAGGGCCTGCTGGACTCGATCGCCGACGGCACGTTCGGACTCATGAAGCGACCCGCGGATGCCGGGCGCGGCCTCGACGGGGTGGCTCGGAAGTCCACTGCCTACTACAACCCCGCGACGGAGATCCTGGAGGCGGGCACGTGAGCATCATCAGGCCGTACGGCGATACCACCGGTGACGGCATGGTGCAGGTCTCCTTCACCTTGCCCATCGCGCACTCCAAGCACGCCGAAGGCGCCGCCGCCCAACTGGCCAACAAGATGGGGATCGAACCGGCGCTGGTCGTGCACGCCAAGCCGATGGGGCCGGACTTCACCTTCTTCGTGGTCTATGGCCCGGTCAAGCACCTGGTCGACACCGACGCCGTCGAGGTCGTCGAGCGCGACTTCCCGCTGTTGACGCCCAAAGAGGTCAACGCCACGGTCAAGCGCGCCCTGCGGCGCCGACTGGTCGTGGTCGGAGCCTGCATCGGCACCGACGCGCACACCGTCGGCATCGACGCCATCCTCAACATCAAGGGTTTCGCGGGTGAGAAGGGGTTGGAGTACTACAGCGAGATCAAGGTGGTCAATCTCGGTGCGCAGGTCTCGGTGCCGCACCTGGTGGCCCGGGCCACTGAGGAACAGGCCGACGCCGTGCTCGTCTCCCAGGTGGTGACCCAACGAGAGGCCCACCTGCTCAACACGCGTGAGATGTCCGCCGCGTTCCGGGAGGCCTATCCCGCGGCGCGCCGACCATTGCTGGTGGTCGGTGGACCACGCTTCGATGAGTCGATGGCCGACGAACTCGGGGTGGACCGGGTCTTCTCCAGGGGAACCACCCCCGCGGAGGTCGCGTCATTCATCGTTCACCGCCTCATCACCAGGAGCGCCGCCTGATGTCACAACCCACGCTCGGAACAGCGGTCACCCACCGTCGCTACGTCCCCTACTCTCACGCGCACTACGCGGGTTCTCTGGTCGACGGCGCCTACGGACTCGGTCTCTTCGGCGACGCGGCCACGGATCTGTGCATCGTGACCGACGGCGACGAGGGGTTGTTCGCCTCCTATGACGACGTGCAGTTCCTCGCCCCCATCCGCGCCGGCGACGTCATCGAGGTGACCGCGACTCTGACCCGGGTCGGGACTCGCTCGCGGGGCATCTCGTTCACCTTGACCGTCGCTGCCCGTGGCGCACCCAGCGAGCAAGCGCCGGGGGCGGCGGTCGTGTTGGATGTGCCACTGGTCGCGATCACCGCGAGCGGCACCGTCGTGGTGCCCGAGAAGTAGAACGCGAAACCATCTCGGCGTGTCGTGGCGCGACACGCCGGGCAAGGCCCCCCAATGGGTGATTTGCTTGAAATTCTTGGTGAACATCACGTGGCCTGTGACCTGCGAGGATGCGCGTTTGCGCAGGTCACACGGCTGTTGACAACGACGGCGGCAGACGTTGGAGTATGCGCTGTCCGCTCATGCAGATCGTGGGAAACGGACCGATCCATCAGCTCCCGGTGGAGGGTGAGGTGCCATCACCCGGCTCACTCGGAGTGTGATGCTCGGGCCGCCCCGCGGGAGTCGGGGCGGAGGGTTCTTCCCACCCCTAGACAACAACTCTTGCTCGGCATCCAGTCGTGCCCTGGGTTGGACCGAAGGTTGGCGAGAACCCTCCGACCTCTGCAGGTAGCGTTGGCCTGTGCCCATCCGCCTCGTGACCGTCGCGGTCTCCGGGGTGCTTCTCAGCCTGAGCTTCGAACCGGCCGCCATTCCCTGGTTGATCCCCCTCAGCCTCGCCGGATTCATACTGGCGACGCGGGGCCTGAGCACGCGCGGGGGACTGCTGGTCGGTGCGGTCTTCGGTGCCACGTTCTATGCCATCCATATCGTGTGGATGCAGGCCGTCGGGCTCCCGGCCTGGATCGCTCTGTCCGGGCTCGAGACCTTGTTCTATGCCGCCATGGGGGCGATCTCGGCGCATGCGCAGCGGCGTAGCTGGTGGCCGTTGTGGTTCGCGGCCGCTTGGACGACCGCCGAGGTGGCTCGCAGTGGGTGGCCGCTGGGCGGGATGCCCTGGGGTCGGCTCGCCTTCGCGGTGATCGATACCCCACTCGCGTCCGCGTTGCCCTATGTCGGGGCTGTTGCCGTCAGTTTCCTGCTCGCCCTGCTCAGCGCCCAACTGGTGCTCGTGGCCCTCGCTCTGAGGCGAGGAGAGCACGGGTGGCCGGCGCTGGCGGCTCTGGCCGCGATCTGTGGAGCCATGACGCTCCCTGTGCTGGTGCCGTGGAGCACCGAGGGCGATGAGGGCCGCACCGTGCAGATCGCCGTGGTTCAGGGCAACGTGCCAGGTGCCGGCGACGACATCCTGCTCGACTTCCGCAAGGTCACCCGGAACCATGTGGAGGCCACCGTCGCGTTGGCCGACGATGTCGCGGCCGGGGTCGTGCCTCGGCCGGACTTCGTGCTGTGGCCGGAGAACTCGACCGCGACCGATCCGTTCCGCGATCGCGAGACCAACAGCGGCATTCGCACTGCCAGCACTGCGATCGGCGTCCCCATCCTGGTGGGTGCCATCGTTGACGGGGGCCCCAACCAGGTCCTCAACCAGGGCATCGTGTGGGACCCCGAGACCGAGGCGGGGGAGCGCTACACCAAGAGGCATCCCGTGCCCTTCGGCGAATACATCCCCGCACGTGCGGTATTCACCCGCTACAACTTCTTCGACCGACTGCGCGACGTGGGCCGCGACATGCTGGCCGGAACCAGGGACCAGCCGCTGATGATCGCCGGAGTCCGCGTCGCCGACGCCATCTGTTTCGACATCGCCTACGACGATGGGATCAGAGCCCAGATGCGCGAGGGAGCGCAGATGCTTGTCGTGCAGACGAGCAACGCGACGTTCATCGCGACCAAGCAGATCCAACAGCAGTTCGCGATCACCCGGATCCGCGCCATCGAGACGGGTCGGTGGACCGCTGTGGCCTCGACCAACGGCATCACAGGCATCATCGGCCCGGACGGAGAGGTGGCCGAGATCGCTGCGCCGCGCACCCAGGACGTGCTCGTCCATGAGGTCACCCTGACCGACCGACTGACGCCCGCGATGCGGGTCGGGCTCTGGTCACCATGGTTCTTCGCGGGCCTGGCCCTGCTGGGACTGGTGCTGGCCCGCCGCGACACGAGGTCTCGCGAGCCAGCGGTGGGTGCCCCAACCGACGACGATGCGGACCTCGAGGCGGACGTCGAAACGAGTGCGGCGGGCTCGGCATGACCCATCCTGAGTTCAGCGACCTCGGTCGCATCCTGATGTGCGTCCCGACCTACAACGAGGCCGAGAACCTCGAGTGGATCTTGCGGCGCCTCCGCACGGAGCGACCCGAGGTCGAGGTGCTGGTCATCGACGACGGCTCACCCGACGGGACCGGCGAACTCGCCGAACGCCTGGCCGATGAGGACCCGGGTATTCACGTGATGCATCGCACCGAGAAGGCCGGGCTGGGAGCCGCGTACCTGGCCGGCTTCGCTTGGGCGCTCGAGGCCGGCTACGACGTGATCGGTGAGATGGACGCCGACGGATCGCATCAGCCGGAGCAACTCCATCTGCTCCTCGAGGCCCTCGACGGCGCCGACCTCGTGATCGGCTCACGGTGGGTTCCAGGAGGCTCCGTGGTGAACTGGCCGCTGCGACGCGAACTCCTCTCGCGCGGAGGAAATCTCTACGTCCGCCTGCTTCTCGGGGTTGGAGTGCGTGACGCAACGGCGGGCTTCCGCGTGTTCCGGCGCTCGGCACTCGAGTCCATCGACCTGACCTCGGTCCGATCGACGGGATACGTGTTCCAGACCGACCTCGCGACCCGGTGCCTGCGGGCGGGACTGATGGTCCGCGAAGTGCCGATCACCTTCGTCGAACGCGTTCGAGGAGACTCCAAGATGAGCGGCGCGGTGGCAACCGAGTCGCTGCGTCTCATCACTCGATGGGGACTGCGTGAGCGTCGTGACCAGGTTCGACGCGCCCTCGGGCGCAAACCCTCCGACTCGACGGCGGAGGCCAACTGATGGCCGGGCGCAGACGTGGCTGGCTGCGATGGGGCCTGCTGATCGGCTTCGTCACGATTCCGCTCGCCGAGATCTATGTGCTCATCCAGGTGGGGCAGGCGATCGGTGCGTGGTGGACCATCCTGCTGCTGATCATCGACTCCATCATCGGAACCTGGCTGATCCGCAGAGAGGGACGACGCGCCTGGGCCGGGCTCCAGAGCGCCATCTCCGGCGGCCGGATGCCCACGCGGGAACTGGCCGACGGAGCGTTGATCCTGACCGGGGGAGCCTTGATGCTCTCGCCAGGATTCGTCACCGACGTCTTCGGGATCGCGATGATCCTGCCGTTGACGCGACCGATCGCCCGGCGACTGCTCACCGCAGCGATCGCCGCACGAGTCACCGTGGCAACCACCACACGTGCCACCGGATCGGGCTCGGTCGTTCCAGGTGAGGTAGTGGGGGAGGACTAGCCGCCCCCGCCTCGACTACCTCGGGGCCTGGGTCAGGAGACCTTGCGCTTGCGCTGGTTGGCGCGGTGCAGGTGAGCGGGGCCGATCTCGCCGTCGCGCAGCAACTGGAGACGCTCCTTGAGGATGTCTTCGAGTTCCTTCACCGAGCGACGCTCCAAGAGCATGTCCCAGTGGGTACGCACCGGCTTCTCGGCCTTGACGACCTTCTCGATGCCGTCGGTGCTCAGGCCTTCTTCGCCGCAGCGGGGGCATTCCCACACGGCCGGGACCTCGGCCTCGACCGACATCGTGATCTCGAAGTCGTGGCCTTGAGGACAGCGGTAGCCAACCTGCTGGCGTGCGGCGAACTCGATGCCGCGCTCGTCCTCGAAGCTCTGGCCTCCCAAGCGGGCTCCGCGCAGTGTGCGTTCCGCCATGAGGCACCTCCCAAGTCTAGTTTTCCCCGTAGATGGACATCCCGGGGTGGATGGACGCTGCGTGCACCAGGTGAATACCCGAGAACTCGTCAGTCCAAACTTCCCAGAAGCACAACGGTACCGGGAACCACACAATTCCCCCAAAGGCAACCCATACCGCCGGTATGCGGGAGGGTGGACTAGACCGTGCTGCCGTCCCTGCCGCGGTGTCTCCGGGCCCCTCAGACCACCTTCGGCATCGCGTTGCCGGCCTCCCGGATACCTCGGGCGGTGTCGACCCTGGCCAGCAGGAGGCCGCCGACGATGAAGAAGCCGATCAGGGCGAAGATCGCCGGGCGGTAGGAGTCGGTGAACTGGTAGACGAGACCGAACACCAGGGCACCGAACCAGGAGGTTCCCCGCTCCAGGGCGTGATAGAAGCTGAAGAACTCGGCTTCCTTGCCCTTCGGGATCAGCAGGGAGAAGTAGGAGCGCGCGAGAGCCTGCGTCCCGCCGAGAACGATGCCGATGGCAGAGGCCAGGACCAGGAACGGGATCAATGCTCGATCGGGCAAGAACAGCGCCGCGGTGACGATCGATGACCAGATCACCAAGCCGACCATGATCACCGACTTGGCCCCGAACCTGGCGGCTGCGCGGCCGAATCCCAAGGCGCCGAAGATCGCAACGAACTGGACCAGGAGGTAGGTCCCCAGGACCGTGCCGGTCTCGAAGCCCAACTCCTCCTCCCCGTAGACCGCGGCCTGGCCGATCACGGTCTGGATTCCGTCGTTGAAGAACAGATAGGCCATCAGGAAGGTCAAGGCCACCGGGTAGTTGCGCAGTTCCTTCAAGGTGATCCAGAGCTGACCGAAACTGCGCTGGACGAGGTTCCCGGAGACCTCCTCGACGTCGAGAGGCTCGTGGTTGCGCAGACCGAAGAAGGGGATGAGCGTGAAGCCGGCCCACCACAGGGCCGCGGAGAGCATGCTGAGCCGGACCGCGAACCCCTCGGTCATCCCGAAGGTGTCGTGCATCGTGACGAGGGCGAAGTTGATGGCCAGAAGCAGCCCGCCTCCGGCGTAGCCGAAGGCCCATCCCCGCGAGGAGACCCGGTCGCGTTCCTCCTCATCGGCGATCAGGCACAAGATGGCGTCGTTGAAGACCGCCGCCGCCCCCATGCAGATGTTGGCGATGATGAACAGCCCGATGCCCCACTGCCAGTTGTTCTCGGTCACGAAGAACAATCCCGCGGCCGCGGCGGCACCGGCCCAGGCGAACCCCGCCAGCATGTCCTTCTTGCGCGAGGTCCGGTCGGCGACCGCGCCGAGGAGCGGTAGCAGGATCGCTGCGATGAGGGTCGAGGCGGTGATCGTGTAGGCCGGCAGCGAACCGGGCGCCAGGGAGAGCCCGAGAATCGAGACTCGGTTGTTGACCGCATCCTCTTCGGCGATGGCGATGAGGTAGGGACCGAACAGAACGCCCGCGATCGTGGTCGCGAAGGCCGAGTTGGCCCAGTCGTACCAATACCAAGCCCTCTGTTCCTTGGCCCGCTTCAGCGGCTCCAGGTCGGCGATACTGGTCATGCGGATTCCCTCCAGTTGCCGCGCTTGACGAGGACGTCCCTCAACACGTCGGTTCGGTCAGTGAACAGCCCGTCGACCCCAAGGTCCAGCAACACGCTCATTTCGGCGGGGTCGTCGATCGTCCACACGTGGACATGCACCCCCGCCCGGTGCGCCCTGCGCACCAGCCCGGGAGTGACCACGGTGATCGGGCCGCTGCGGTGTGGCACCTGGAGGGCCGCGACCCGATGACGCAGGAGCCGGGAGGCCAAACGCCCGCTCGGGAGAAGTCGGAACAGGGCCACCTCCAGGGGTGCCGCAGAGGTCGCGACCCGACCCGAGGTGAGTCGCCTGAACTCGCGCAGTCGCGCCCTGCTGAACGAGCCGACGAGAACCCGGTCCCACAGATCACGCTCGGCGATGAACTCGGCCAGCGCGGGAACGGCGTCGGGAGCCTTGATGTCGATGTTGAAGCGAACCTGCGGGAACGCATCGAAGAGTTCGGCGAGCGTCGGAACGTGCTCGCGCCCACCCACCTTGGCTCTGCGCACCTCGTCCAGGGTGAGGTCGCTGATCAGCCCCTGCTGGTCGGTGACTCGATCCAGGACGTTGTCGTGGAAGGCGAGCAGCACGCCGTCGCTGGTGAGGTGGACGTCGGTCTCGAGGTAGCGATACCCGAGCGAGACCGCGTGCTGGAACGCCGCCATGGTGTTCTCGAGACCTTCGAGTTCGGGGTGGAAGGCACCACCGCGATGGGCGAAGGCGAGGACTGCGCCGCCCGCGGAATCCAAGAACTCGTATCCCGTCGTCGGCACGGCAGTCACCTCGGCAGTATCCACCCCTCGGCAACGGCTCGCCCTCAAGGCGGCGCGGGTCACAGCGCCCGGGCGCGAGTCGCGGTAACGTCTTGACATGGATTCGTTGTCCTGTCCTGTGTGCGGCACCGAGATGGACTCGCGATCGCTCGGCGATGGCGAGATCAACAGCTGTCCTGACGGGCACGGCGTATTCCTCCGCCGGGCCGATCTCGGCAACCTCGTGGACGCCGAGAACGACTGGCATCGCCATGCCGGGCACCAGACCATGCCGATGCCGCGGATCACCGCGGACATGACGGCGCCCCCCGCGGTCAAGCCGCCCGCCCGGGCCTGGGTGGAGACGCTGTTCAGCGCCTGACCCTGCCTACCGTCGGCCACTAGTCTGGGCGGCATGCAGAGCGACCTGTTCTCCCAGTCCAACCTCGAGGTCGAGGGCCCCCAGCGATTCGCGTTGCAGAACTCGCAGATGTTGCGAGTCTCGCTCGGAGACGACGTGCTCGCTGTCAAGGGCGCGATGGTGGCGTTCCAGGGCAGTGTGGCCTTCCACCACGAGAAGGCCGGCAGCATGGGCAAGCTGCTGAAGAAGATGCTCACCAGCGAAGACATGCCCCTGATGCGCGTCTCCGGCCAGGGCGAGGTGTTCTTCGCCAACGAGGCCGGGTACGTCTACATCGTCGAACTCGGCGGCGACGGGATCAGCGTCAACGGCCAGAACCTGCTCGCCTTCGATTCCTCACTCGCCTGGGACATCAATCGGACCAAGGGCGCGGGCATCATGGCCGGCGGCTTGTTCAACACCACGGTCTCGGGCACGGGACTGGTCGCACTGTGCACGGTGGGCAAGCCCGTGGTGCTCGACTGTTCGGCCCAGCCGACCTATGTCGACGTGCAGGCGTGTGTCGCGTGGTCGTCCAGCCTCGTGCCCAAGGTGGTCTCGTCGATGAACATGAAGTCCATGCTCCGAGGCGGATCGGGAGAAGCGCTGCAGTACGCGTTCCACGGCCCCGGCTTCGTGGTCGTGCAGCCCTCGGAGTGGAGTTCGGCCCCACAGCAGTCCTCGGGCGGGGGCGGCCTCGGCAACCTGCTCGGCGACTAGCGGCGCCTTCACGCCGCAAGTCCTGCGGCGAGTCGCTGTCGTTCTAGATGTCTCTGAACGGCTCGATGTTCGCGCCGAGTTCGTTGAGCCGCTCGGCGAGGTCCTCATACCCACGGTGGATCACATAGGTCGACCGCAGGACCGAGGTGCCCTTGGAGGCGAGCATCGCCAGCAGGATGACCACCGCCGGCCGCAACGCCGGCGGGCAGACGATCTCGGTTCCCGAGAAGTGGGTGGGGCCCTCGATCATCACCCGGTGGGGGTCGAGCAACTTGACCTGGCCACCGAGTTTGTTGAGCTCGGTGAGATAGATCGCCCGGTTCTCATAGACCCAGTCGTGAAGCAGTGTCTGGCCCTCGGCGACTGCGGCGATCACCGCGAAGAACGGAAGATTGTCGATGTTGAGGCCCGGGAACGGCATCGGGTGGATCTTGTCCAACGGCGCACGCAGGTCGGAGGTGTAGGTCGTGATGTCGACCAGCCGTGTCCGGCCGTTGCGAGCGACGTACTCCTCGGAACGGCCGTAGTTGAAGCCCATCTCGCCCAGAGTCGCCAATTCGATCTCGAGGAACTCGATCGGAGCCCGACGGATCGTGATCTCGGACCGGGTCACGATGGCCGCGGCGAGCAGAGACATCGCCTCGATGGGGTCCTCGCTCGGCGCGTAGTCCACATCGACGTCGATCTCGGCGAGCCCGGTGACGCTCAAGGTGGTGGTGCCGATGCCGTCGACCTGCACCCCCAGTTTGAGCAGATAGAAGCACAGGTCCTGCACCATGTAGTTGGACGAGGCGTTGCGAATCACCGTGGTGCCGGGGCGCAGGGCGGCGGCCATCAGAGCGTTCTCGGTGACCGTGTCACCACGCTCGGTGAGCACGATCGGCGCCTGCGGTTCGATCGCCCTGTTGACCTGGGCGTGGTAGCAACCGTCGGTGGCCTTGACCTCGAGGCCGAAGGGGCGCAGCGCATACATGTGGGGCTCCACGGTCCGAGTGCCCAGGTTGCAGCCACCGGCATAGGGCAGATCGAAGGCGTCGGAGCGGTGCAGGAGCGGGCCGAGGAACATGATGATCGAACGAGTACGCCGGGCGGCCTCTTCGTCGATGTTGGCGAGGTCGAGTTCCTTGGGCGGGATGATCTCGAGGTCGTTCTCCTCGCCGACCCAACGGGTCTGGACGCCGATGCTCGCCAAGACCTCGAGCAGGCGGTTGACCTCTTCGATCCGGGCGACCTTGCGCAGCGTGGTGCGGCCCCGGTTGAGGAGACTCGCGCAGAGCAGGGCGACCCCGGCGTTCTTGGAGGTCTTCACATCGATCGAACCCGACAGCGTGGTGGGGCCCGTGACCCGCAGGTGCGTCGGACCGGCGCCCAGCGCCACGATCTCGGAGTCGAGTGCCGCGCCGATGCGGGCGAGCATCTCCAGCGAGAGGTTCTGGTGACCCTTCTCGATCCGGTTGATGGCGCTTTGACTCGTCGAGAGCAGATCGGCGAGTTGGGCCTGCGTCAGGCCTCGATGCTTGCGCGCATCGCGGATGATGTTGCCGATGCGGCCCTTGTAGTCGCCGCTGGTGCCGGAGAGCCCGGTCGCCGAGGTTTCTTCCACACCGCCACGATAACTCACATGTGAGATACCGGGACATCTTGGCGTCGGGGCCGCCCGTGTCGGATGCTGCCCAGCAGCGCGTCGCGCCAAGACGGCGCCGGTCCTGTCAAGATGACGCCATGCGTGCCACCACCATTCACGACACCCGCGACATCCGGGTTTCCGAGATCCCTGCTCCGATCATCGAGGCGCCGACCGACGCGATCGTGAAGGTGACCGCAGCCTGTATCTGCGGCTCGGACCTGTGGCCCTATCGCGGCGAGAACGAGATCACGCCGGGCAGCACCATCGGCCACGAGTGCATCGGCGTCGTCGAAGAGGTCGGCAGCGACGTCAACGACGTGGCGCCCGGCGACTTCGTGATCGTCCCGTTCTGCCACTGCGACAACACCTGTGCGCACTGCCAAGCAGGCGTCCAGTCCGCGTGCGTCAACGCCTCGATGACCAGCAGCGGGCAGGCCGAGTACGCCCGCGTCGGGCAGGCCGACGGGTCGCTGGTGCGCACCGATGGGATCCCTGACCCAGCGATGTTCCCGTCATTGCTGGCCCTGACCGACGTGATGGCCACCGGCTGGCATGCGGCCGTGGCCGCGGGGGTTCGCCCGGGCGGCACCGTGGTGGTCGTGGGCGACGGTGCGGTCGGACTGTGTGGCGTCCTCGCGGCCTCCGTCATGGGAGCTGAGCGGATCGTGGCCATGTCGCGCCACGAGCCACGGCAGCAGATCGCCACGGCCTTCGGCGCCACGCACCTGGTCGCCGAACGCGGCAAGGAGGGCGGCCAGGCCGTCAAGGAGATCACCGGGGGAGTGGGGGCCGACGCCGTCTTGGAGTGCGTCGGCACCAAGGACGCGATGGACCTGTCCTTCGCGGTCGCCCGGCCCGGGGCCACTGTCGGGTTCGTGGGGGTCCCGCACGGAGTCGAGTTGCCGATCGGGCGGATGTTCTCCAAGAACGTCGGACTGGCCGGAGGGATCGCACCTGTACGGCGCTACCTGCCAGAACTCCTGGGGTTGGTCACCAGTGGGCGCATCGATCCCGGCAAGGTCTTCGACCTGTCGCTGCCACTGGCCGAGGTGGCCGAGGGCTACCGCGCGATGGATGAGCGCCGAGCGATCAAGGTGATGATCGAGCCCTAGGTCGAGGCGCTAGCCCGCGAGCAGTTGGGGCTCGCCCGGCATCAGAGCCGGAGTGCACGCGCAGTTGTCGTCACACGACAAGTAGGTGTGCATCGCATGCCCACACCGCTGGCACGGCATGTCGTGCGACAGGTGATCAGCGAACTGATCCGAATAGCCCTGCACGTTGTCCCACATCTGGATCGGCCTCCCTCAAAGCCCCGAACCCGAGATGAACGGTTCGTACTCAAAACGGTAACGGCGCCGACTCGTGCCGGGGCGGATTCGGCACTATCCGCAGCAGGTCTGCCCGTTCGTCGGCCTCGGGCATGACCCTTATGGGCTACTCCCGGCTCATCGGGGTAGCGGGGACGGTCACTGGCACGATGTCGCCATGGTGCATGCAGCGGATACCCACGACACGATTCGCGTCCAGGGCGCCCGGGAGAACAACCTCAAAGACGTCAGCATCGAGATCCCCAAACGCCGCCTGACGGCCTTCACCGGGGTCTCGGGCTCGGGCAAGAGTTCCTTGGTCTTCGACACGATCGCCGCCGAATCGCAGCGGATGATCAACGAGACCTACAGCGCCTTCGTCCAAGGGTTCATGCCGACGCTGGCGCGCCCAGAAGTCGATGTCCTCGAGGGGCTGACCACGGCCATCATCGTCGACCAGGAGCGCATGGGAGCCAACCCTCGCTCCACGGTCGGGACCGCCACCGACGCCAACGCGATGCTACGAATCCTGTTCAGTCGCATCGGCGAACCGCACGTCGACTCGCCGACGGCGTTCTCCTTCAATGTGCCCACCCGCACCGCCAGCGGCGTCATGAGTACCGCGAAGGCAGATGGCCGCGTGGAGAAGAACGTGGTCCGCGACGTGGTCTATCAAGGTGGGATGTGCCCGCAGTGCGAAGGCATGGGCTCGATCAGTGACTTCGACCTGTCGGCCCTCTATGACGAGGAGTTGTCGCTCAACGAGGGCGCCCTCACGATCCCTGGCTACTCCATGGAGGGCTGGTACGGCCGGATCTACCGCGGCTGCGGGTGGTTCGACCCGGACAAACCGATCAAGAAGTTCACCAAGAAGGAGCTCAACGACCTTCTCTACAAGGAGTCGACCAAGATCAAGGTCGACGGCATCAACCTGACCTACCTCGGCCTGATCCCGCAGATCCAGAAGTCGTTCCTATCCAAAGACGTCGAGGCGATGCAGCCTCATATCCGTGCGTTCGTCGAACGCGCCATCACCTTCACGACCTGTCCCGAGTGCGAGGGCACCCGACTGAGCGAGCAGGCGCGGTCGGCCAAGATCAACGGCAAGAACATCGCCGACCTCTGCGCCATGCAGATCAGCGACCTGGCCGTCTGGTTGCGCGAGGTCGAGGAACCCGGAGTGGCTCCGTTGCTCGCCGGACTCCAACATCTCTTCGATGCCTTCTCACAGATCGGCTTGGGCTACCTCTCGCTGGATCGCTCGGCCGGCACGTTGTCCGGGGGAGAGGCGCAGCGAACCAAGATGATCCGCCACCTCGGGTCCTCTCTGACCGACGTGACCTATGTCTTCGACGAACCCACGATCGGGTTGCACCCGCACGACATCGAGCGGATGAACCAACTCCTGCTGCAACTGCGCGACAAGGGCAACACCGTCTTGGTGGTCGAGCACAAGCCCGAGACGATCGCGATCGCCGACCACGTCGTCGACCTCGGTCCCGGTGCGGGCAGTGCCGGAGGCGAAGTGGTGTTCGAGGGCACCTTCGCCGCGCTGCGCAAGAGCAAGACCGTGACCGGCCGGCATCTCGATGATCGCGCCTCGCTCAAGGACGAGGTGCGCGCGGCAGCTGGCGCGTTGGAGGTCCGCGGGGCTGAGACGCACAACCTCAAGAACGTTGACCTCGACATCCCCTTGGGCGTGCTGTGCGTGATCACCGGGGTCGCGGGTTCGGGCAAGAGTTCGCTGATCCACGGCTCGGTCGCCGGCCGCGAGGGCGTCGTGGTCATCGACCAGGGCGCCATCAAGGGCTCCCGTCGCAGCAATCCCGCCACCTACACCCGACTGCTCGATCACATCCGCAAGGTCTTCGCCAAGGCCAACGGGGTCAAGCCGGCCCTGTTCAGCGCCAACTCCGAGGGCGCGTGCCCGGCCTGCAAGGGCGCCGGGGTGATCTTCACCGACCTGGGGGTGATGGCGACCGTCGAGTCCACGTGCGAGGAGTGCGAGGGCAAACGCTTCCGGGCCGCGGTCCTGGACTACCGGTTCGGGGGACGCAACATCAGCGAGGTCCTGGAGATGCCGGTCTCCGAGGCACTGGAGTTCTTCTCCGACGGTGACACAGCCGTGCCGGCCGCACACAAGATCTTGAGCCGTCTGGAGGACGTCGGGCTAGGTTATGTCAGCCTGGGGCAACCCCTGACGACGCTCTCGGGCGGGGAGCGGCAGCGACTCAAGCTCGCGACGCAGATGGCCGAGAGCGGCGAGGTCTATGTGTTGGACGAGCCCACCACGGGCCTGCACCTCGCGGATGTCGAGAACCTGCTCGGTCTGCTCGACCGGCTCGTGGATTCGGGCAAGTCGGTCATCGTCATCGAGCACCACCAGGCGGTGATGGCCCACGCCGATTGGCTCATCGACCTCGGCCCGGGTGCCGGTCACGACGGTGGAACCGTCGTGTTCGAGGGAACCCCGTCGGCGCTGGTCAAGGCCAAGAAGAAGACGCTGACCGGCACGCACCTGGCGGCCTACGTCGCCTCCTAGCGGCTCTCACGCGGCCCCAGCAGCCCCGCAGCAGCCCCCCAACAGCCCCCCAACAGCCC
>JBFIDC010000023.1:0-19697 GCA_041581495.1 Nocardioides sp.
ACTGTCGAAAAATCCGCAAATAGCACGATCCCGTTGCTTCCGATTCGGTGCAACAAACTTGGATTGCGTTGCTTAGGTCTGTCCAAGATCTGTCCTGACATCGCTCCCCAAGGAGGTGTGACCGCCAGGGCGGGCTTCGCTCAGGCCGGGGCGTCGATCGGGCGGACCTCGCCCACCTCGCCGCTGGCCATGTCGCCGAACAGGAAGCTCAACAGCTCCGGGTCGGCGAGGATCGCCCAATCCGGCGCCATCAGCTTGGCGTAGCGCTCGAAGTACAGGAGCTGCTTGGCCACGAGCACCAGCTCCCGGGGCAGGCGGACCTCGTAGCGGGTGCCGATGCGCACGATGTCGATGAGGACCTGGCCGTAGCTGATCTCTGAGAGCGGCCGGCCGAGGATCGGCTCGACGATCTCTGCGATGTCCTTGGCCGACTGCTCGAGGCTGGTCGGGTTGAGGACGGCGCCCATGTCGAAGATCGCCTGGGCGACGGCCTCGAAGTCGCCCGATACCAGCAGGGCGGGAAGACCGCGACGGACGATATCGCGCGTCTTGTCGTCAAAGCTGCCGCAGATCCCGAAGTCGAGGTAGACAACGGCACCTTCGGTATCGAGCATGAGGTTTCCGGCGTGAACGTCGCCGTGGAAGAAGCCGTGCTCGAGGGCCGCCTCCAGCCACGCCCGCACGCCTCGCTTGAGTGCGGCGCCGAGGTCCCAGCCGGTGGCCTGAAGCTCGACGAGGTCGTCGATCTTGTAGCCGTGGATGCGCTCCATGGTGAGCACTCGAGGGCTGGTGAGCTCCCAGTGCACCCCGGGGACGCGCACCCCACCGGGCGTCTGGCTGGTGGCGATGATCTCGCCGAAGCGCTCCATGGAGCGGGCTTCGATCATGAAGTTGAGCTCCTCGCTCAACGTGGCGGCGAAGTCCTCGACCACCGCGACCGGGTTGGCCATCCGTCCCTTGGACGAGACCCTGTCGAGCCCCTTGGCCAACTTGAGCAGGATGCGCAGGTCGGAGTCCAGGATACGGCCGATGCCCGGTCGCTGGACCTTCACGACCACGTCGGAGCCGTCGTGGAGGGTCGCGCCGTGGACCTGGGCGATGGACGCGGAGGCAATGGGCTCGCGGTCGAAGGAGGCGAACAGCTCGTCGTGGTGGGCGCCGAGATCGGTCTCGATCACCTCGACGATGTCGCGGTAGGCAACCGGGGGGACGCTGTCGAGGCAGGCGCGGAGTTCGTCGGCCAGCACATCTGGGAACAGTCCGGGGCTGGAGGCGACCAGCTGGGCCAGCTTGACGTACGTCGGTCCGAGCTCCTCGAAGGATTGGCGCAGCGCGAGCGCGCCGCGCTCGCTGCGTGGTCCGGCCCCAGGGCGCACGGTGCGAACCCCGGCCCGGCCGAGCAGACGTGCCGTGGTGAGCGCTCGTCTGCCCTCCCGCGGTCGGAGCCGGGCGATCTCGCTCGGCACCAGACGTTCCATCCGCACGGGCATCTCCTCATGGTGATACGATGACGTGTCATTGTTGCACGCGACGGTTCCCAGTGCCGCATTGGGGATTTGGGGGATTCTGCGATGGCCGTGTCCGAAACCGCTCCGGGGGCGCCCGGCGCTGCATCTCCCGGCGCTGCATTTCCCGGCGTCGAGCCCTTCGAGGTCCGCATCGACCTCGGTGGCCTTCACCCGGCCGACGTCACCCGGCTGCTGGAGATCGCGTCCACGCTGGCCCGCCACGGCATCGTCGTTGTCGTCCGCCGTGGGCCGTTCATCGCGCTGCGACTGCGCCGACGGGCACCGCGGGCTCTGGCCGTGGCGCTGCGCCGCAGCTTCGTCGACCTCGGCCCCATCTTCGTGAAGTTCGGGCAGCTCATCGCATCGAGCCCCGGGCTGTTCCCCGACGTGGCGGCCACGGAGTTCCGCAGCCTGCTCGACGAGGTCCCCACCATCCCGACCCGCCAGGTCCACCGCATCGTCGAGCGAGCGCTGGGCCAGCCGGTCAACACCGCCTTCGCGTCCTTCGACGACGTTCCGCTCGCCGCCGCCTCCATCGCTCAGGTCCACCGGGCCCGGCTGGCCGACGGCACCGACGTGGTGGTCAAGGTGCGGCGTCCCGGGCTCCGCCACAAGGTGGCCCGCGACATCCGAATCCTGCGCGCCCTTGCCTCGGTGCTGGGTCGAGCCGGGGGGCTGGGTCAGATGATGAACCCGGTGGCCATCGTGGAGGACTTCGCCGACACCCTCCGCTACGAGCTCGACTTCCGCAACGAGGCCCGCTGGATGGTCGAGTTCCGGTCCAACCTCGACACCTTCGGTGACAACCGCAGCGTGACCACCCCGGTGCCCATCGACCACCTGTGCGACGAGCGCGTGCTGGTCATGACCTACGTGGACGGTCACCCCGTCGACCGTTTCGACCTGCTCGCCGAGTCCGGCCACGACTTCGAGGAGCTGCTGCGGCTCGGCGTGCGGGCGTGGCTCGAGTCGGCGTTCGAGCACGGCCTGTTCCACGGCGACGTGCATGCCGGCAACCTCTTCCTCACCACCGACGGGAAGGTGGCCCTGCTCGACTTCGGCATCATGGGCCACCTGGAGCCCGCGGTCCGTACGGCGCTGCGCGATGCGCTCCCGGGCCTCCTGCTCGGCGACGACCCTCGCGGCGTGGTCGAGGCGTTCTTCGCCCTCGGCGCGGTGACCGGCCCCATCGACATGGAGCGCGCCGGCGAGGACGTGCGCCGGATCGTGGCACCTCTGGCTGACAAGCCGCTGTCGGAGATCAGCTATGGCGAGTTGCTCGCCGACGTCATGCAGGTCGCCGGACGCCACCGGGTCCGGCTGCCGCGCGAGCTGGTGCTGGTGATCAAGCAGATCCTGTACTTCGAACGCTATGCCAAGGAGCTCGCGCCCGGCTACCAGATCCTGTCCGATCCCCGCCTGCTTACCTACCTCCTACCCCAGTACGAGGTCCCGGTGCAGCGCCCGGTGCTCACCACCCGGCCCCGGACCCGTCCTCTTGACGGGGATCCATCCGCCGGCCTGCTCGTCGAGGCGGTCCGAGACGACCGCTTCGGCTGGGACTACGACCCCAAGCGCCCGGAGCTGCGCCGGCTGTACGCCAAGGCCAAGGACAAGCAGTGGAACGCATCGGTCGACATCGACTGGTCGATCGAGGTCGACCGCGAGGATCCCGGTGGTCTGTCGGAGTACCTGCCGGTGATGGCGGCCGATGCCTTCGACTCCTTCACCGAGGCCCAGAAGCGCGAGGCGGGCCACGTGTTCAACACCTGGCTGACGTCGCAGTTCCTGCACGGCGAGCAGGGCGCGCTGCTGGCCACCTCCAAGCTCGTGGCCCAGGTTCCCGACGTCGACGCCAAGTTCTACGGCGCCACCCAGGTGATGGACGAGGCCCGCCACGTCGAGGTCTACGGCCGCTACCTCCAGGAGAAGCTGGGCGAGGTCCATCCGATCAACCCCAACCTGCAGCAGCTGCTCGAGCTGATCGTGGCCGACCCGCGCTGGGACGTGACCTACCTCGGCATGCAGATCATCGTCGAGGGCCTGGCCCTGGCCGCCTTCGGGCTCATCCACCAGTTCTCGACCGAGCCGCTGATCAAGCAGATCACGCGCTACGTGATGGCCGACGAGGCCCGCCACGTGGCCTTCGGCGCGTTGGCGCTGAGCGGCTTCTACGACGAGCTCACGTCGGCCGAACGGCTGGAGCGCCAGGACTTCGTCCTCGAGGCGTCGTGGCTCATGCGGGACCGGTTCCTCGCCACCGAAGTGTGGGAGCGCCTCGGCATCCCGCCGTCGGACGGCCTCCTCGACGCCAGCCGCTCGCCGATGATGCAGATGTTCCAACACGTGCTGTTCGCCAAGATCACGCCGAACCTCACCAAGATCGGCCTGATGGACGAGAAGCTGCGCGACCGCCTGGTGGCGATCGGCGCCATCGCGACGTCGTGACCCCCTCGCCGGGGTCTCGGGTCGACGGAGAAAGGTGCGCGACAATGGCGTCCGTGACCAGCCCTTCGCCCTTCACGGCGCTCGGTCTCCCGCCCGTGCCTGCCGCAGTCCTCGACCCCTACCTCGACGCCGCCGCGACCTGCTTCGCCCGACACGGGCTCCGCCGGACGCGGGTCACCGACATCGCCGAGGAGGTCGGGGTCTCCCGCGTCACCGTGTACCGACAGGTCGGGACGACGGAGGACGCGGCCCGCCTGCTCCTGGCCCGTGAGCTCGATCGCCTCGTGAGCTCGCTGCTCCCCACCCTCCTCGCTGCTGACGATGCAGATGGCATCGTGGCCGTGATCGCCTCGGCGGTCGACTTCGCGGTGACGCACCCCGTCATGCGCAAGGTCCTCCAGGACGAGGCCGACCTCGTCGGGGCCTTCGTGATGAACGAGTTCGGCACCGTGCTGGAGCGGCTGCTGCTGCTGGCCGAGCCGGTGGTCCGGCGCCTGGACGAGATCGCCGGGACGCGCGACATCGACATCCCCGTGCTGGCCGAGTGGGTGGCCCGTGTGGTGCTGACCATGGTGGTGGCACGGCCGGCGGTGCCACCGCAGGAGTTCCTGCGAGAGGTGCTACGCCCTCTGCTGGTCGCCACCGGCAGCGAGCACTGAGCGGCCGTTTCCGGCGATCTCCACCTGCCAGCGGTGGCGCGGCTCGAGCCGGTAGGGCCGAGAGCGGGGTCGGTCGAGCGAGCGAGCCAGCGCGTCGGGGCCGAACATGTCGTCGATGCTGCCGCGAGCCCGCCCGTCGATGGCCTCGCCGAGCGGCCCGTCCAGCAGCTCGGCCAGCATCGCCGGAAGGCTGTCGGGGTCCTCCAGCATCCAGGAGTGCCCGGCACCCTCCACCGTGACCAGCGTGGCGCCGGCGGCCGCGGCCGCACCCCGGGCGAAGGGGTACCAGATGGCCAGATCGCGGTTGCTGTGCACGACGATGACCGGGACACCTTCGTCGCGTAGCGAGCGGAGCCGGGCGTCGGAGCCCTGGTTGCCGATGGTGGCGACGAAGGCGGCGGGCATCGACGGCAGTGCCCGGATGCGATCGCCGAGCGAGGGCGCCGCCAGTCGAGCGAGTGCACCGGCGTCCCGGCGGGTCCGCACCACTGTGGCGGCGATGTCGACGCCGAGCAAGCCGACGCCGAGGGGCAACAACCCGGGTACGTAGCGTCCGAGCCGGGTGAACCGGTCGAAACCTCCGCCGATCGCCGCGTTGGTCGGGATGACGGCCAGCACGCGCTCGACCTCGGCTGCGGCCACGTCCACCACGATCCGTCCCCCCATCGAATGGCCGAGGAGCACGGCCTGTTCGATGCCCAGGTGGTCCAGCACACGTCGGTGGAGGTCGACATAGGACCGCCAGCGGAACCCGCCGGCACCGAGCGGCGCGGTGCGGCCGTGGCCGGCGCTGTCCACCGCGATCACCCGGAAGCCCAGGCCGGCGATGCGCCGGAGGGTTCGGGCGTAGAGCATGCCCTCGGCCATGATCCCGTGCACGACGACCAGCGGCACGCCCTCGCCACACATCGACAGGCCGACCCGGTGGCCGTCGGCGAGGATGACCTCACGGCGTCGCAGCCGCGGCGGTTTCGTCTCGACGGCGCCGGCGAGCGCTCGCATCTGCTCGAGGACGGGGCGGGACGGAGCGGTCGGGGGAGGAGCCACAGCCATGCGAATACGATACAGCTTCGTCTCGTTGTCGCGCGATGAGGACCGTAAGACATGCGACGGGCCACGTCTGGTGACCCCGCGAAGTAGGTTCCGGTTCCGTTCTCAGAAGGGGGTGCCAGTTGGCCGGTGTCGAAGTGGAACACGAGGGTCTCGTCGGGGTGGTGGAGCTGCGGCGTCCGCCGCACAACTTCTTTGACGCGGGGCTCATCGGGGAGATCGCGACTGCGTTCGAGGCCCTCGACGCCGACCCCGACTGCCGGGCCATCGTGCTCTGCGCCGAGGGGCGATCGTTCTGCGCCGGAGCCGACTTCTCCGGCCAGCGCCCCGACGCCGGTTCGTTCTCGGGCGGCGGCGACGGACCTAGCAGTATCGGCGCCGGATCCCTCTACCACGAGGCCCTGCGCCTCTTCGCCATCGCCACGCCTGTTGTCGCCGCCGTCCACGGGCCCGCCATCGGTGGTGGCCTGGGTCTGGCGCTGGTGGCCGACTTCCGGGTGACCTGCCCAGAGGCCCGCTGGTCGGCCAACTTCGCCCGCCTGGGCTTCCACCCTGGATTCGCCCTCACGGCGACGCTGCCCGAGCTCGTCGGTGGCCAGCACGCCCGACGGCTCTTCTACACCGGTGCTCGGATCGACGGTCGCGAGGCCGCTGCCATCGGGCTGGCCGACGAGTGTGTGGACGATGTCGCCGCGGTCCGAGCGCGCAGCCTCGAACTCGCCGCGGAGATCGCCGGGTCTGCGCCGCTCGTCGTGCGATCCGTCAAGCGAACGCTCGCCGGCGACCGGATCGCCCGGCTGCAGGCCGCCACCGACCACGAGCTGGCCGAGCAGGTCCGCCTGCTCGCCACCGACGACGCCCGCGAGGGCATCGCCGCCTACGCCGAGCGCCGGCCGGCCGTGTTCCGCGCCCGGTAAGGGTCGGGTCATGACATGTGTCGCAATTCGCATCATGTCGCACGGCCGTCTATGGTCCCGCCATGCGCGTTCACGTGGATCAGGAAAAGTGCCAGGGGCACAACCGTTGCGTCGTGCTCGCCCCCGACCTGTTCGAGGTCGACGAGCTGGGCATGGCCTGGGTGAAAGGTGACGGAATCGTCCCGCCCGGGCGGGAGGAGGCGGCGCAGCTCGCCGTCGACAACTGCCCGGAGTACGCGATCACCATCACCGACGACTGAACCTCGCCCAGGCGGAGTTCGGATCGCCAGCTGTCGCTGCTGCTGACGCCGCCGCATCGTGCGGCGGGCTTGTGCCGTCTGGCACGCGCCTCGACTGCGCCGCATTTGCGACAGCAGACGCAAGGTGTCTCGTGTGTGTCAAATGCGTAGGATGGCCTCATCCGACGATGAGGGGGGTCTGGCATGACCGACATGGTTGACAACGAGTTGCAGGTCCGGAGTGACGCGAACGCGTCCTTCGGTCCGGTGACCGACTGGGCTGATGACTTCGACATCTTCGACCCCGACTACGTGACCGATCCCACGGCCCGCTGGGCCGAGCAGCGCGGGCGGTGCCCCATCGCGTTCACCGAGCGCCGTCAGCGCACGTGGCTGCCAGTCCGCTACGGGGACCTGGCCGCTATCGCCCACGACGTCGAGCGTTTCTCCTCGCGGGACATCGCCGTGGTGTCCCCGTTCGACATCCCGATGAACGACGTCCTGCCGGTGCCGCCGATCAGTTCCGACCCGCCGTTCCACACCTGGGCCCGCCGCCTCCTGCTGCCGGCGTTCGGTCCGTCGGCCATCGACACGATGACCCCGATCACACGGGCGCTCGCCAACGCGCTGATCGACGAGCACTTCGCTGACGGCCAGGGCGACGCCGCCGCCGACTACGCACAGCACATCCCCGTGCGGGTCATCGCCCAGATGATCGGCATTCCCCTCGCGGACGAGGAGCTGTTCACCAGCTGGGTGGTCCGCACCCTGCAGGAGGGCTTCGAGAACCTGGCGAACATCCCGGATGTCTTCACGGAAATGACTTCCTACTTCGTGGACCACATCGCCGAGCGCCAGTCGATGGTGCCCGACACCCGTCCCGACGACATTCTGACCATGCTGATCGAGGCCGAGACCGACGAGCCGATCACCGACCAGCACCTGCTTGGCACGTGCTTCCTGCTCCTCGTGGCCGGCATCGACACCACCTGGAGCAACATCGGCTCCAGCCTCTTGCACCTGGCGACCCACCCCGAGGACCAACAGCGCCTGCGCGACGAGCCCGAACTCATCCCCACCGCGGTAGAGGAATTCCTGCGGGCCTACAGCCCGGTGACCATGGCCCGCTACGTCACCCAGGACACCGAGTTCAACGGCTGTCCGATGCAGGAGGGCGACAAGATCCTGATGGCCTTCCCGGCCGGCAACCACGACCCTGCCATGTTCGAGCAGGCCGACGAGGTCATCGTCGACCGGGCCAAGAACCGGCACTTCGCCTTCGGTTCGGGCATCCACCGCTGCCTCGGCTCGAACCTGGCCCGCATGGAGATCCGGGTCGCAGTGGAGACGTTCCTCGAGCGAATCCCGACCTTCGAGCTGGCCGATCCCAGCGCCGTGCGCTGGAACGGAGGACAGGTGCGCGGCCCGCGCTGCGTGCCCATCCGCTACTGAGCCGACACGGCCCCCCGATCCTCACCGCCCCGGCTCGACCCCGCCGGGGCGGTGGCGCGTCCGGTGCGCCACGACATGACACATTTGACCAATCGTGTCTCGTGGTGCACAATGTCCGTGCTGCCCGCTTCGTCGCGACAGGAACGAGAACCACATGACTGACATCGATGCCACCGCGCTGCCGCTGCGCCAGAACGTCGAAGGTGACTTCGGCCCCGTCGCCGACTGGGCCACGGACTTCGACATGTTCGACGCGGACTACGTGCGCGATCCCGCGGCACGCTGGGCCCAGCAGCGCGAACAGTGCCCCATCGCCTTCACCGAGCGCCGGCAGCGCACTTGGCTGCCGGTCCGGTACAAGGACCTGGCCGACATCGCCCACGACGTAGAGCACTTCTCCTCCCACGACCCGATCGTCGTGTCGCCCTTGGAGATCCCGATCAACGACGTGATGCCGGTCCCGCCGATCAGCTCGGACCAGCCCGTCCACACCTGGGCCCGCCGGCTGCTGCTCCCGGCGTTCGGTCCCTCGGCGATCGAGAAGATGACCCCCATCACGCGGGCGCTGTGCAACGACCTCATTGACGAGTTCTTCGCCGGCCGCCACGAGGCTGACGCCGCCGCCGACTACGCCCAGCACATCCCCGTGCGCGTGATCGCCCAGATGATCGGCATCCCGCTCGAGGACGAGCCGAAGTTCACCGGGTGGGCGGTCCGCACCCTGCAGGAGGGGTTGCAGAACCTCGCCAACCTTCCCGACGTGTTCGAGGAGATGAGCACCTACTTCATGGAGCACATCGGCAAGCGGCGGGTCATGGAGCCCGGCTCCCGTCCCGATGACATCCTCACGATGCTGATCGAGGCCGAGAGTGAGCATCCCATCACCGACGAGCACCTGATGGGTACGTGCTTCCTGCTGCTGATCGCCGGCATCGACACGACCTGGAGCAACATCGGTTCGAGCATGCTGCACCTGGCCACGCACCCTGAGGACCAGCAGCGCCTCCGCGACGAACCCGAGCTCATGACCAGCGCGGTCGAGGAGTTCCTGCGCTTCTACAGCCCGGTGACGATGGCTCGTGTGGTCACAGAGGACACCGAGTTCGCTGGGTGCCCGATGCAGAAGGGCGACAAGGTCCTCATGGCCTTCCCGGCCGGCAACCACGACCCGGACATGTTCGAAGACGCCGACAAGTTCATCATCGACCGGGCCAAGAACCGGCACTTCGCCTTCGGCTCCGGCATCCACCGCTGCCTGGGGTCGAACCTGGCCCGCATGGAGATCCGGGTCGCGGTCGAGACCTTCCTCGAGCGCATGCCCGCCTTCGAACTCGCCGATCCCAGCGCCGTGCGTTGGAACGGCGGGCAGGTGCGGGGCCCCCGCTCGGTGCCCATCCGCTACTGAGCCGCCACGGCCACCGTTCTCCACCGCCCCGGCCCGACCCCGCCGGGGCGGTGGCGCGTCAGGGCGCCGGTGGCGGGAACGCCGCCCGCGCGGCCACCAGCGCCTGCCACGGGGCCAGCCGGGCCGGCCAGCCGACACACAGCGCGGCCACGGTGACGCCGTCGCGCCCGTAGGCGGCGACCCAGCGCCCGTCCTCCGCCGAGCCCTCCACGACCTCGAAGTCGTCGCCGTCGCCGCACGAGCCGACGAACTGCAGCTTCTTGCCGAACTGGTCGGACCAGAAGTACGGCACCGGCTCGAACGGGCCAGCCGCCGGCGCGCCGTGCACCAGGGCCTTGGCCGCGTGCGCGGCCTGCTCGCCGGCGTTGGTCCAGTGCTCGATGCGGCTGGATCCGAGACGGGGATGCTCCCACCGGGCGACGTCTCCGACGGCGGCGACGCGGCCGTCGCCGCCGCGGGCCAGGCAGCTGGAGTCGCACACGACGCCGTCCTGGAGCTCGAGGCCCGAGCCCTCCAGCCATGCCGTGTTCGGTACGACGCCGATGCCCACCACGACCACGTCGGCGGGGAGGGTGGTGCCGTCGGCAAGACGCACCCCGGTCACCGAACCGTCCCCGTCGAAACCAGTGACGCCGGTGCCCAGTCGGAGCTCGACCCCGTTGTCCTCGTGCAGGCCACGCACGACCTCCCCGGCCCTCGGGCCGAGCGGTGCCAGCGGCAACGGCAGCAGATCGACGATGGTGACCTCGAGACCGAGGGAGCGGCAGGAGCTGGCCACCTCGCAGCCAATGAACCCTCCGCCGACGACCACCACCCTCGTCGCCCCGTCCAGGTCGGCCCGCAGCGCAAGGCAGTCGTCGATGGTGCGGAGCACGTGGACGCCGGCGAGGCCGTCGGTGCCCGGGATGCGACGCGGGGTGGCTCCCGTGGCGACGACGAGACCGCCGTAGGGCAGCCACTCACCGTCGTCGAGCAGCACGGCTCGTCCCGGCAGGTCGAGGCCGGCGGCGCGCCGGCCGGTGCGCACGTCGGCATCGAGGTCCTCCGGGACGCGCAGGCGCACCCGTTCGGGCTCCAGCGAACCCACGAGGACCTGCTTCGACAACGGTGGGCGGTCATAGGGCGGCCAGTGCGGCTCATCGGACACGATGGTCAACGGTCCGGTGTGGCCCTCGCGGCGCAGAGCCTGCGCCGAGCGCAATCCAGCCAGGGAGCCGCCGACGACGACGACGGGTTCGTTCGCTTGCACGTCCGACATCGTGACACACGTCGCTTGCCGATTCGTGAGAACGCACGCGTATGATGTCTCATCGTTTCACTACGAGGGGATCGCAACAGATGACCGACACCACGCCGAACACCGGCCTCCAGTTCCGCACCGACGTCGAGGAGGACTATGGACCCGTCACCGACTGGGCCACCGACTTCGACCTGATGGACCCGGACTACGTGGTCCGGCCGGAGGAGCGCTGGACCGAGCAGCGGAGTGGCTGTCCCATCGCCTTCACCGAGCGTCGCCAGCGGACCTGGTTGCCGGTGCGCTATGAGGACCTGTCGGCCATCGCCCACGACACCGAGCGGTTCTCCTCGCGAGACATCGTGGTGGTGTCGCCCTTCGAACAGCCGATCAACGACCTCATGCCGGTGCCGCCGATCAGCTCTGACCCGCCCGTGCACACCTGGGCACGGCGCCTGCTGCTCCCGGCTTTCGGGCCCTCGGCGATCGACCGCATGACACCCATCACGCGGGCGCTGTCGCACAGCCTCATCGACGAGCACTTCAGCGACGGCCGCGGCGATGTCGCCGCCGACTACGCCCGCCACATCCCGGTGCGGATCATCGCCCAGATGCTCGGCGTGCCTGTGGAGGACGAGGACAAGTTCACTGGCTGGGTCGTGCGGACCCTGCAGAACGGGTTCCAGAACATCGACGGCGCCATGGACGCCCTGGGCGAGATGACCATGTACTTCATGACCGCCGTCATGGAGCGCCGGGCCATGGAGCCGGGCACCCGTCCCGACGACATCATCACCATGCTGATCGAGGCCGAGACGGACGAGCCCATCTCCGACCAGCACCTCCTCGGCACGTGCTTCCTGCTGCTGGTGGCGGGCATCGACACCACGTGGAGCAACATCGGCTCGGCCCTGTGGCACCTGGCCACCCACCCCGAGGACCAGCAGCGGCTGCGCGACGAGCCTGACCTGATGCCGCTGGCGGTCGAGGAGTTCCTGCGCTTCTACAGCCCGGTCACCATGGCCCGCTACGTCACCGAGGACACCGAGTTCAACGGTTGCCCGATGCAGGAGGGCGACAAGATCCTCATGGCGTTCCCGGCGGGTAACCATGATCCCGAGATGTTCGAGGACGCCGACAAGTTCATCATCGACCGGAAGCGGAATCGCCACTTCGCCTTCGGCTCGGGCATCCACCGGTGCCTCGGCTCCAACCTGGCCCGCATGGAGATCAAAGTCGCCCTTGAGGTCTTCCTCGAGCGGATCCCGACCTTCACCCTCTCCGACCCCGACGCTGTCACGTGGACGGGCGGGCAGGTGCGCGGCCCGCGCTGCGTGCCCATCAGCTTCTGATCGACGACACGACCGGGGGACCAAGAAGATGAAGACCGAAGTTGCCGACATGCTCGGCGTCGAGTACCCGATCCTGGCGTTCAGCCACTGCCGCGACGTGGTCGCGGCGGTGACCAACGCCGGGGGCTTCGGGGTGCTCGGCGCTGTGGCCCACACGCCCAAGCAGCTGGAGATCGATCTCACCTGGATCGACGAGCACGTCGGCGGCAAGCCCTACGGGGTCGATCTGCTCCTCCCGCAGAAGTACGCCGGTGCCGACGAGGGCGGACTCGACCGCGACGCCCTGCGCCAGCTGCTGCCGGCCGAGCAGCAGGCCTTCGTCGACGACATCATGGCCCGCTACCAGGTACCCGAGCTCGATGACGACCAGCGCGAGGCGGTGTCCCGGCTGGGGGGCATGAACGTGTCGCCCAAAGGCTACGAACCCCTGCTCGACGTGGCCTTCGACCACCCCATCAAGCTCATCGCCAGTGCCCTCGGGCCGCCGCCGGAGAGCCTGATCGAGCGGGCCCACGCCGCCGACGTGCTCGTCGCTGCCCTCGCCGGCACCAAGGAGCACGCGCTGCGCCACCAGGAGCTCGGCGTCGACATCGTGGTCGCCCAGGGCACCGAGGGCGGCGGTCACACCGGGGAGGTCGCCACCATGGTCCTCGTGCCCGAGGTGGTCGACGCCGTAGCACCGACACCGGTGCTGGCCGCCGGCGGGATCGGCAACGGGCGCCAGGTGGCAGCCGCCATGGCGCTCGGCGCCCAGGGGGTGTGGTGCGGCTCGGTGTGGCTCACCACCGAGGAGGCCGAGACGCAGCCTGTCATCAAGGAGAAGTACCTGGCCGCCCGGTCCAAGGACACCGTCCGCTCGCGCTCCATCACCGGTAAGCCGGCGCGGATGCTGAAGACCAAGTGGACCGAGGAGTGGGAGCGCGCCGACGGCCCGGGCCCGCTCGGCATGCCCCTCCAGCCGCTGCTCGTGTCCGAAGCGCAGGCCCGGATCAATCGAGCCGCCAACACGCCCGGGTCTGGAGCGGAGGAGCTGGCCACCTACTTCGTCGGACAGGTCGTGGGGCAGATGAATGTCTCGAAGAAGGCTGGGCAGGTCGTCCTCGACATGGTGAACGAATACGCCGATGTCGTGATCCGCTTCGCCGAGGAGGCGGAGGATACCACCGCCTGACCTGCTCGCGCCTCACTGCGCGCGGAACCGCTCCAGATCGACGGCGATGAAGAGCGCCGAGGAGCGAACGAACACCTCGCCCTGCGCCGTGCCAGTGCAACGCAGGTGGAGCTTTCGTCCGTCTCGCCTGTCGAGCCAGGCCCGGAACTCCAGGGGAACGCCCATCGGACACGCCGCTTCATAACGAAGGGACAGTTCGCCGGTGAACGCCATCTCGCCGATCACGGGCAACAGCCCACCGTATGTCTCGTCCACGCACGACGCCACGATTCCACCGTGGCTACGGCCCGGCGCACCCTCCCACCCCCGGTCGAGGGTCACCACCCCGACCGCCTGGTCGCGGTCCTGTCGGATGCGCAGGCCGATGCTCAGCGGGTTGGCCGAACCGGAGACTGGCGAGTCGTCGAAGATGTCCAAGAACGCGCCGTCCTCCACCACCTCGCCGAGCGGGCGTCGTCCGAGCGCGGCATCGACGAAGCGCGAGCTTTCACCCACCTCGCTGCCCCGCTCGCGCATGGGCTCGTCCTCGATGCGGGCGGCAAGCTCGTCGGCGGCGACTGCGATGCGCTCGAGGACGTCGGTCCTGGCTCGATGTCCCACGAGCGCATGGCTCAGACGGTTCAGGGCTGCCGCGGCCTCGATGCGCGCAGGCAGATCGGCGTGGTCGTCAGCTCTAGGCAGGCCCTCATCGGTGTCCATCCGGACACTGTGCCCGATCCAAAGCGAGTTACAGAATTCGTCTCTTGCCGGCACGTACGACATGCCGAGTATGATGTCTCTCACAACCTTGACAAGGGGGACCCATGAGCCGAACAGAACGCCGCCAGCTCGATGGACGAGTCGTTGCGATCACTGGCGGGGCCCGGGGCATCGGGGAGGCGACCGCTCAGGCCCTACGCGCCGCTGGGGCCCGCGTGGTCATCGGCGATGTGGACGAGGCCGCTGGCGAGGCGACGGCCCACCGGCTTGGCCTGGACGCCTTCCTTCCGCTCGACGTGACCGATCCGGTGTCCTTCGCCGACTTTTTCCGTCAGAGCGAGTCGACGGTAGGGCCGCTCGACGTGCTCATCAACAACGCCGGCATCATGCCTGTCGGGCCACTGCTGGACGAGGACGACCTGACCGCCAGGCGGGTGCTCGACATCAATGTGCATGGGGTGATCACGGGTACCAAGCTCGCCGTCCGAGCGATGAGCGAGCGCGGGTCGGGCCACATCATCAACATCGCATCGATGGCCGGTGTAGCCAGCGTGCCCGGCTTGGCGACCTACAACGCATCCAAGTTCGCCGTCGTCGGCTTCACCGACGCCGTGAGGCTCGAGGTGCAGGCGCTCGGCATCGATGTCTCGGCGATCCTGCCCTACTTCGTCAACACCGAGCTCGCAGCCGGCACGAACGGTCCACGGGGCTTCAAGAAGGCAGAGCCGGAGCAGGTCGCGTCGGCGATCGTCGCCACTCTGGAACGACCGGTGCCTCGCGTCTATGTTCCGCGGGCCACGGGCAACATGGTCCGGTTCTTCCGGAAGCTTCCGCAGGCATGGACCGAACGTCTGAACAGCGCCATGGGTGGTGACCAGATCTTCCTCGGCGACGTCGATCACCGCGCCCGAGCGGCATACGAGCGCCGGGCCCGAGGTCACGGTGCCTCCCAAGCACCGTCTGACCGGGTCTGACGTCGCACCGGGCCCGGAATCGCGCTTGGGAAGCTGAATGCGGAGGCATGGACTCGACGGGATGAGTCGGTCCGCGACCGCCGAGCGGAAGATCGTAGCGAGCAATCGGTAGGTCGCTTCGACCGTCGACGGGGCGTAGCTGGTCGACAGCTCCTTCACCCACGCCTGGACCTCGGAGGGAAGCACGGATGCGAGCCGCCGGTGTCCGAACACCGGGAGGATGCGTCGCTCGAGTCGGGACTTGGTCACGCTCGCGGTCGACTGGCGGTGGACCTGCATTGACCGCCACTTCTCGGCGTATGCCCCGAACGTCACACGGCCTGCGGATGGGTCGAGGATGTTGCCGCGATTGAGTTCCGCCTGGGAGTCGTGAAGCCAGCGTTCCGCGTCGGCCTTCCGGGCGAAGGACTTCGTTCGCTCGCGGCCGTCGGGAAGGCGGATGCGGGCTCGGTAGCTGGTGGTGCCCTTGAGCGTGCGCTTCTGGACGTGCGCCATCTCGAGAATCTCCTCATGTGGAGGTCGAGGGCGCCGCGCATCCCCAGAGGGGTCTCCGGTTCCGAGAGCAGTCCGATGGTACCTCGGATCACGGGTCTCCGTGGCCGCGAAATGGTTGGCGTCCCGCGGAGTGGTGTAGGTGCGGTCCACCTGACGTCGCTCGCATGCCTTCGATCGAGTCGACGTTCCGGTTGACGACTGTGGCCGGTTGCGACATCGTTGCCGATATGGGACATAAGCGACTGATTGCGTCAGTGCTGCTCGGGCTGACAATGCTGCTCGGCTGAGGCATGGTCGGCGTGCCACTTCTGTCGACACCCGCAAGCGCAGGCGGCGTCTGTGGGTCCGGGACGGAGATGGGGACTACAAAGATCGAAGGCGCCCTCTTCATGGTCTGCGCTGATAACGAGATGACGTGGCTCGTACCGCTGTGACCGGTGACGCTGAGCGAGTTGCGTATGGGATACGGCACGAGTTGACGCCGCTGCCGGATGGGCGATGCCAGGTCACGCTTGATGCGCTAGCGATCTCGGTGGTGGCCGATAGCGAAGGCGAAGCCCTCCACGAGTATCGCCTCGCCTTTGCGGCGGCGCTCAATGCCCTTCCCGACGACGAACGAGACCGCTGGGTGAAGGCGACGATGATGGCGGTCCCTTTGGACACGGACGGTCGTCCGATACGGCCGGACTGACGCGGACAACCTCAGGCCCGGAGCTTCATCGGTCCTCGGACTCCGCGACTATGTAAGTGAGTATGGAACGGCCGGCTCGGTTCGCAGTTGCGTGGGTTGTCCACCATGAGGTGGACCGAGCCACATACGAAGGGAGCCGGCCGTGTCCACGATCCATGTTCCGCCAGAGGCAACCGTTCTCGCAATGGACGTTCACAAGCGTTCGATCTCGACCGCGGTGCTCGAGCCCGACTCGACCACCGCACCGGTCGATCGGATCTCGACCGATGAAGAAGCTGTTCACCGGCTGATCCGCCGGTTCGATGATCCGTCCCGGGTGTGGGCTTGTTACGAGGCGGGCCCGACCGGCTACGAGCTCGCCCGCGTGCTCCGTGACGCGGGGATGCACTGTGAGGTGATCGCGCCGTCGTTGATCCCGACCGCGCCAGGCGACCGGGTCAAGACCGACAAACGCGACGCCCGGCGGCTGGCGTCGTTGTTCCGGGGCGGCCAGCTCACCGCAGTACGGATCCCGACCCCGCCTGAGGAAGCGGTGCGCGATCTGTGCCGGGCCCGAGCCGACATGATCATCGACTGCGTCCGCGCCCGTCAGCGCCTCGACAAGTTCTTGTTGCGCCATGGCCGCGTGTGGCGGGACGGTTCGAACTGGACCCACAAGCACCATGTGTGGATCAACGCGCAGCGCTTCGACGAGGCTGCGGCGACGTCGACGTTCAACCATTACCGAGCGACCCTGGATGCCCGCGAGGCCGCGGTCGACGCGATCACCTCCGACCTGATGCCGTGGGCCACGGCCGGCCCGTTCGTCGAGGTCGTGTCCCGCTTCGCCGCCTACCGGGGTGTGACCGAGCTCGGCGGGTTGATCCTGGCGTCCGAGGTCGGTGACTGGCGACGGTTCCCGACCGCGGGGATGTTCATGAGCTTCACCGGCCTCACGCCCACGGAGCGCTCCTCGGGAGAGACGCAGCGCCGGGGCGGGATCACCCATGCCGGCAACGTGCACCTCCGGACCCAGCTCGTCGAGTCCGCCTGGGCGTACCGGGCCCATGCCAGCATCGGCAAAGTCCTCGCCCAGCGCCAGGAGGGGCTGCATCCCGACACGGTCGCCCGATCGTGGAAAGCGCAGCAGTGCCTGTGCACCCGCTACCGGCGCCTCGACGCCCGCAAGCACAACCGCAAGGTCGTGATCACCGCCATCGCCCGCGAGCTCGCCGGGTTCTTGTGGGCCGAAGCGGTCGCCACCAACACCTGAGATCGATGACCATCGTTCGACTCGCCGAGGCTTCCGGGTTGCGTCCCGGCGAGACCATCTTCTTGGCCATGGGCCGGGCGCCCGCCGCTGCAGCACCGATCCCCGTCGGCACTTTGACCCCTCCGGGCATCATCGACATAAGTGTGGGGCAACTCGCTGCGCAACGCTCTACTGCGGTCCCGACCCGCGCACATCAGTCTGGCGGCCAACCCATCCCAGACTGCCCGGCCCATGGCCAACACCCCTCCCGCTCACCACCGCCGTGAGCGCGGCAGCCGGGGTGACGTAGCAGCCGCCACCCCGGCATCAAGGGTCGTTCGTCCTCGCTCCGCTCCGGGCGCTCCACCCTTGACCCCGAGGCCCCGACGCCTGCTCAACCATGCAGACGAGCCCCGAACCTCCGGTTCGGCGCGCCCGAAAAGACCCCCGACACCACGCCCACCCTGCACTTGACAAGCCGTTCCACATCAGTGCCGTTCTGCCGCGTAGGTGATTCTCAGAGATCACCCAGATATGTGGTTCCAGGCGTGCCTACGGTGGGCGCATGACGGAGGATCGAGAGGTCGATACCAGCGCCGACGTCTTGCGGTTCGTGCTTGGCGGCGTCTCCCGCAGTGACGACATTCATGACCTGATCCGAGAATTTGGGCCGCGTGGTCGCTTCGCTGACTCGGGTGCTGGCGAGGTCGTGTTCGGCCTGGCCGCCGACGCTCTCGAGCTTGGTGGGTTCACGCGGGATGACCTGCTGGACAATGTCAGCCTGCGTGAACGGTTCCTTCCCGAGGTCCAAGTCTCGGGCCGAAACGAGAACTACAAGAGCGACTGGACGTTACGGGCCGTGGCAACGCTTGTCGCGGGGTCGATCCTGGCTTCGACGATCAACTCCGCTTCTGGCAGGTCATGGACCTCGATCGGTGGGCGATCCATGCGCTTGTCGCCTACGGGCGCGCATCTGCCGACCATGCTGGCGTGACTATCGAAGAGATCTGCGGAGCAATCGCAGACCGCCATGGGATTGACCTGTCGACCTAGCGTTGGCGGTCTCGGATGAGCCGGACGCGTACCTCCGGGGTTAGAAGCGGGTGGGGTATCGCTGGACGGCGAGCGTTTCGTAGAGACCCGGCGTCGCTGACTCGGGCTGCGACGACATTGAACCGGTGAGGCGGGTGTTGTTGGGAAATCGGCCGTCGGTCGACTTACTGCATCGTTGCTGTTCCAGGTGCACGATTTGGACCCATGCGCGACACTTGCGCCACTTGCCCTGAACGAGCATCGCTGTGAGCGAACGGTGGACCCGTATGGAGACTTCGACGGGAGGTCAACACCATGCGGTACCATCGCGGACAACCTCGTGGGGACGGATTGTCGAGCGCAGCCCACGGTCAAGGTCCGCTCGGCCCACACGTGAAGCATCCCGAGCGATGCGAACCGCGAGGTTCCCGTGGTGAGACCGTCCCTCCGTACGACCAGATTCCGATCGCTTGCGTTCGTCATGGCGTTCGCCGTCTTCATGGCCGCCGCCTGCAGCGGCGACGACGATCCATCGACGTCTCCGACGACCGACGCATCCGATTCGTCGACGTCCGCACCCGAGTCGTCGACATCCACGTCGGGTGAGCCAGACCGAGCGTCTGCTGTCGCCGAAGCCTGGACCGAGGCATGGAGCGCGGCGGCACGCACCGACGCGACTCCGGCCGACATCCCGGGAACTGCTGACGGCGTCGCCGAGCGACTCGTCACCTCGCTCCACCCGGAACGAGCTGACACCTCAACAGCCGATGTCAGTCGGTCGGTGACGAGCGAGCCCACGGTCACCAAGAGTCCGGACGACCCGGATGCGTACGTCATCGATGACTGCTTGCTGATCTCGCCAGCGGCCGCGGTCGGCGAGGCCAATTTCTACCGAGGTACCGCCACCGTCGACGCCGATGGGGCCGTCACCATCGAGTCGGTCGAACCGATCGCGCTGACCGGCTGTGTGTCCGAATCAGTCGCCTCGGAGGTGCTGGAGGCGTACGGCGACTACTGGGCGGCTGTCAACGAGTTCTCCAACCCGCCTGACCCCGACAGTGACCGGCTCGCAGAGGTCGCGTCTGGGGATCAGCGCGACCTTCTCGTCAGGAATCTGACCGACTTCAAGGCTCGAGG
>JBFIDC010000024.1:0-19671 GCA_041581495.1 Nocardioides sp.
CCTTGACGTACTCGATCGCGTCCTCCTCGTCGGAGGCCATGTAGTGGGCGTTGCCCGACTTGGTGTTGTGGGTGCGCGCTCCGCCCAACTCCTCCATCGTGACGTCCTCGCCGGTGACGGTCTTGATCACGTCGGGTCCGGTGATGAACATGTTGGAGGTGCCGTCGACCATGATCGTGAAGTCGGTGACGGCGGGGGAGTAGACGTGCCCCCCGGCGCAGGAACCCATGATCAGGCTGATCTGGGGGATCACGCCCGAGGCATGCACGTTGCGGCGGAAGATCTCGCCGTACAGGCCGAGCGAGACCACGCCCTCCTGGATCCGGGCTCCGGCGCCTTCGTTGATGCCGATGATCGGGCATCCGGTCTTGATGGCGAGGTCCATCACCTTGGTGATCTTCTCGCCGTACACCTCGCCCAGAGAGCCACCGAAGATGGTGAAGTCCTGGGAGAACACGCAGACCTGACGGCCGTCGATGGTGCCGTAGCCGGTGATGACGCCGTCGCCGTAGGGGCGGCGCTCCTGCAGGCCGAACGCCGTCGAGCGGTGTCGGGCCAACTCGTCGAGTTCGACGAAGGAGCCCTCGTCGAAGAGTTGGTCGATGCGCTCGCGGGCGGTCTGGCGGCCCTTGGCGTGCTGCTTCTCGATGGCCTTGGCCGAGCCGGCGTGGACCGCCTCGTCGAGGCGGCGTTCGAGATCGGCCAGCTTGCCGGCCGTCGTGTGGGTGTCGATGTCGGCGGGGATCTCGGTGCCTTCTCCAGGATTGGCGCTCACGGCGGCAGACTAACGGGCATGACCACCGACCCTGCTCGCATGCCCCTGGATGGACCCCGGCTCGCGGCGCTGAAGATCGCGACCCAGCCCGATCTGCGCGTGGAGGTGGTGGCCGTAGCCGAGTCCACCAACGCCATCCTCACCCAGCGCGGCCGAGGCGGCGCCGCCGAAGGATTGGTGGTCGTTGCCGAGCACCAAACGGCCGGCCGTGGGCGTCTGGATCGGGTGTGGGAGTCCCCGGCCGGGTCGGCGCTGACGTTCTCGGTGCTGTTGCGCCCCACTGTCTCGCCGGCGAGTTGGCCCTGGCTGCCGTTGCTGGCCGGTCACGCTCTGGCGGACACGCTCGCCGCGCAGGGATACGCCGCTCGGGTCAAGTGGCCCAACGACGTGCTGTTGGGGTCGGGCGCCGAGGAGCGCAAGGTGGCCGGGATCCTGGTCGAACGTGTCGAGACCGCTGACGGTCCCGCCGCCGTGGTCGGGATCGGGATCAATGTCGGGATGACCGCAGCTGAACTGCCTGTCCCGGAGGCCACCTCGCTGGCGCTGGCCAGACCCGAAGCCACTCCGGACCGCACCGAGATCCTCGAACTCGTCGTGACGCGATTGCTGGCCGAGTACGCCGAGTGGCAGTCCGGTGGGTCCGCCGCGGCCGCGCGACTGCGCACGGCGTACGCCGCCGCGTGCGCGACGTTGGGCCGCGAGGTCGTGGTCTCGCTGCCCGGCGGCGCCGACCTGACCGGCACGGCGGAGTCGATCGACGAGCAGGGGCGTCTCCTGGTGGTCAACAGGGCGGGAGAGCGGGTGCCGGTCGGGGCCGGCGACGTTGTCCACGTCCGAGACGCCCGGTCCGATGGGTGACATGATCGCCCCGTGGCCATTTCGAAGGACCTGCTGAACGAGGGCGAGAGCATCGTCATCAGCACCCGCACTCACCCCAAAGCGCTGCTGTTGCCCCTGCTGGCACTGGTGGTTCTGCTCGCCGCCGGGGTGTTCGTGCAGACCCGGGTCGACCAGGACATCGTGACCAAGGTGGTCTGGGCGTTCGTGGCGGTCGGCATCGTGTGGTTCAGCCTCCGACCGTTCCTGATCTGGTTGACCGCCTCCTACGCCATCACGACGCGGCGCCTGATCACCCGGCACGGGGTCATCACCCGTCGCGGCCACGACATCCCGCTGAGCCGGATCAGCGACGTCGCCTATGAGAAGGACCTGATCGACCGACTGCTCGGCTGCGGCACGCTGGTGATCAGCGACGCCAGCACCCACGGTCAGGTCGCGCTTCCCGACATTCCGCGGATCGAGAAGACCCAACGGCGCCTCAGCGACCTGCTCCACGACCTGCACTCCGACGGTCGCCGCGACGAAGGTGTCTGAGTCAGAAGACCCGACCCCGACCGGAGCGAGCTTCGGAGAGGAGTTCGAGCGCGCGGTCCTGGGTGAGGACCCGGCCTTCACCGCGGCACAGGTCGCCCAGGAGACCGGGGTCAGCCTCGACCAGGCGGAGCGTCTGTGGCGGGCGTTGGGGTTCCCCGAGCACGGCAGCGCGGTGGCCTTCACCCAGGGGGACGTCGGTGCACTCGGTTCGCTGCAGGACATCATCTCCAGCGGGCTCCTGGACTTCGATCTCGCGGTGAACCTGACCCGAGCGGTCGGGCAAACGATGGCGCGATTGTCGGACTGGGAGGTCTCGGCACTGGTCCAGCGCGTCGAGGACCTCGACCGCGATCAGCGCGAAGCGGGGGCGGCCCAGGAGCAGAACCGAACCGACCTCGCCATGCAGATGATCGAGGGGTTGAGCAAGCCCTTCGAGGGGCTGCTGCTCTATGCCTGGCGCCGACACCTGGCCGCCGCCGTGGCCCGCACGGCTGCGCTCGGGAGTCGCGAGGAGGACCTGCACACCAAGGACCTCACGGTCGGGTTCGCCGACATCGTCAGCTTCACCGCGCTGTCCAACGAGCTCTCCGAGCAGCGCATCGGGGATCTGGTGGAACTGTTCGAAGCGCGCTGCGCCGACGTGGTTGCCACCCACCGCGGCAGGGTGATCAAGAGCATCGGCGATTCGGTGTTGTTCGTGAACGACGATCCGATCCGGGCCTACGACACCGCAGAGGGCATCATCAACGTGATCGGTCGTGACCCGCGGATGCCAGATGTTCGCCTCGGGTTGGCCAGCGGCACGGTGGTGATGCGGCTCGGCGACGTGTTCGGGCCACCGGTCAACATGGCCGCTCGTCTGACCAGCGTCGCCCGGCGCAATCGGATCATCATCGACGCCCACACCGCCGACCTGTTGCCCTCGGACCAGTTCGAGACCCGTCCCCTGCCCGCGCGCCCGGTGCGCGGGTTCGGCCTGGTTGAGCCGGTGGCGGTCCGCCGCCACTGAGGCGATCCGAGGGCCACCGCTATCTCCTGCGCGGGTCAGAGCGTGATGCTGATCCACAGATGCTCGGCCTGGCCGAGGACCTCGCCCTCCGCGGAGAGCAGCGCGCTGGCGGTCCAGGTCTTGCGGCCCTCGGTGTGCAGGTGGCGCCCCATCACGACGTAGGTCGTCTCCGGTGTCGGCAACTCATCGATCCGAGCGGTCATCTCGCCGAGCACCATGGGTCGCCCCGCCAGGTCGCAGGACCAGGCGGAGGTGCAGTCCAGCGCCGCCCAGGTGATCGGCACCGACATCGGGCCGTGCGTGTGCCAGCGGCCGGCCACCAGGTCCGGGGCGACTTCGCCGGCAAAGATCCGCAGGCCGTCGCCGACGGCGCGGTCGGGGCCGCAGACGAAGCAGGACGGGAACGGATGGTCGTGGAGGCCGCGGTAGCGCCACTCGGCTTCCTCGGCGGCCTCCACCGTGACCGGCTCCCAGGTCATCGCGTGTGCGAGGTCGCCGGGCCGGGCGCGGGCGATGGTTTCACCGTCCAGCGTCAGCAGGACCTCCTCGGTGCCGACGTCGAGTGACAAGGGGATCGCCAGCGGGGGAGGCTGCTGCAGTCGGACGGTCGTCGGACCCTCCCACGGAGCCGCGTCCGCCAGAAGCCCCGCGGCGTAGCCGCCGTTGGCCGATCCGGGCGGTCCGTTGAATCGCGGCGCGATCGTCAAGGAGTTCACGAACCGAGTCTCTCAAGCACGCTCGGTGCGGTGCCGGATCCAGACGTTGGGCTCGACATAGACCGCCCAGTCGTGCTCGACGTCGCACCAGGCGGGGGCCAGGGCCTTGGGGATGAGGACGGGACCGCTGTGGTCGAACGGGAGGCCGGTCCAGTCCCGCCATTCCCGCAGGGTGCCGGAGATGACCATTGACCGCGTGGCCACCTTGTCGATCACTCCGCCCGCACGGACGTGCACCCGCAACCAGGGATCCGCCGGGAGGCCGTCTTCCCGCACCCGGAGGGCGTAGGCCGCCATCGGCTCCGCGATGTCCGTCTTCGCGTTCGGCCGCACCGGGGCGAGCAACTCGGCGAAGCCGAGGCGGGCGGCGTTCTCGCGCATCGCCGCGAGCATCTGACCAGACAGCCCCTCGCCCTGCCGATCCGGTCGCACGACGATCTCGATCGCCGAGAGCGCATCGGGGGCGGTGCCGTCGATCCTGGCCTGGGCGCCGCTGCGGATGGCGGCGTCCCAGCCGTCGGGAGGCAGTTCGGCTCCGCCGAGCACGAACGGGATCGAGAAGGAAGAGGCCACGACGGCGCCGTCCGGGTCCTGTGCGATCAGGACGTAGTCGGCGAACTGACTGACGACGTTGCCGTAGTAGAGCGCACCGGTCGGGTCGTGGCGCATGAACTCCGGCCAGGAATTCGGCATATCCCACATGGCAGTGACCAGGTCGGGCCGGTCCGCGAGCACTGAGATCGTGAGCACCACGACATCCTGCACCCCGCGGTGGCGCTCGCGAACCTGGTTTTCGCTGGCCATAGGCTTGCGCCGTGCCCGACCTCGCTCCCATCATCGCCGTGATCGGCGGAGGCCAACTCGCCCGGATGATGGCGGAGCCCGCAGCGGCGCTGGGGATCCCGTTGCGACTGCTGGCCGAGGCCGAGGGGGTCTCGGCCGCTCAGGTGATCCCGGATCACATCGTGGGGGACTACCGCGACCTCGAGATGCTGCGCAAGGTCACCGACGGGGCCCGCGTGGTGACCTTCGACCACGAGCACGTGCCGACCGAGTACCTGCACGCTCTCGAGGAGAGCGGTCTCGCGGTCCGGCCGGGGCCGGATGCTCTGGTGCATGCGCAGGACAAAGCAGTCATGAGGTCGCGGCTCGCGGCTCTCGATGTGCCGTGCCCGCGCAACGCGGTGGTCGCGACCCCTGAGGAGGTTGAGGCGTTCGGCTTCCCGTGCGTTCTCAAGACCACCCGGGGCGGGTACGACGGCAAAGGCGTGTGGTTCGTCGATTCAGCCGAGCAGTGCGCGGAGGCGTTCGCGGCCGCTGAGGCGTCCGGGGTCCGGTTGCTGGCCGAGGAGCGCGTCGAGTTCCGTCGGGAACTCTCGGCGCTGGTGGCTCGCAGTCCCAGCGGCCAGGCGGCGGCCTACCCCATCGTCGCCTCCACCCAACTCGACGGGATCTGTCACGAGGTGATCGCCCCGGCACCCGATCTCGACCCGGGGTTGGCCACTCGAGCCCAGCAGATCGCGCTCACCATCGCCAAGGAACTCGACGTGACCGGTGTGCTCGCCGTCGAACTGTTCGAGACCGTCGACGGCCGGGTGCTGGTCAACGAACTTGCGATGCGACCGCACAACACCGGTCACTGGACTCAAGACGGCGCGGTGACCTCGCAGTTCGAGAACCACCTGCGCGCGGTCCTGGATCTGCCGCTCGGTTCACCGGCCCCGCGGTCGCGGTGGACGGTGATGGTCAACATCCTCGGTGGCCCCAGTGAGACCGTCGGCAGGTTGTACGACGGCTACCCGCATGCGATGGCCCGCGACCCGCACCTGCGGGTACACCTGTATGGCAAGGAACTCCGGCCCGGCCGCAAGGTGGGTCACGTCAACACCTACGGTGACGACCTCGAGGACTGCCTCGAACGCGCGCGGCATGCGGCCGCGTGGTTCCGCGGAGACCTCGGCAACGAGAGCGAGTGAGCAGCGTGAGTGAGACCAAACCCCGCGTCGGCATCGTGATGGGCTCGGATTCCGACTGGCCGGTGATGGAGGAGGCCGCCAAGGCGCTGGCCGAGTTCGACGTCGCCTATGAGGCCGACGTGGTCTCGGCGCACCGGATGCCGGAGGAGATGCTGGCCTACGGGACGCAGGCCGCCGAGCGCGGACTCGAGGTGATCATCGCCGGCGCCGGAGGCGCCGCGCACCTGCCGGGGATGCTCGCCTCGGTCAGTTCGCTGCCGGTCATCGGAGTCCCGGTGCCCCTGAAGTATCTCGATGGCATGGACTCGCTGCTGTCAATCGTTCAGATGCCGGCAGGGGTGCCCGTGGCCACCGTCGGCGTCGGCAATGCCCGCAACGCCGGCTTGCTCGCCGTCCGCATCCTCGCCGCCGCGGACCCGGCGCTGCGTGAGCGGATGGATGCCTTCCGGTCGGGGCTTCGCGAGAGTGCGCAGAGCAAGGGCGAGGTCGTGCGAAACGCGTCTTCGGGCGGGCGCAAAGTGGGGTTCTGAGCGGCCTGCTCAGTCGATGACGCCTCGCTTGCGCCACTGGAGCTTCGGGCAGGTGTCCATCACCATCAGCAGCCCGGCCGCCGTGGTGCGGGCGAAGGCAGCTTCGTCGATCACGCCCTGTTGGAACCAGACCCCGCGCGCACCCACCGCGACCGCCTGATCCGCGAACTCGCCGGCCGCCTCCGAACGACGGAAGACGTCGACCACGTCGATCGGGAACGGGACGTCCGCGAGCGAGGGGTAGGCCTGTTCGCCCAGCACCTCCATCGGGCCGTCGGCCGCGCGCGGGTGGATCGGGACGATGCGCTTGCCGCGACTCTGGAGCAGTGACGCGATCTCGTAGGCCTTCTTGGTCTGGTCCAGAGAGAGCCCGACCACGGCCCAGGTCTGGCACTGGTCCAAGAGGAACGCGATGACGTCCTCGTCCTGCCAGTGCGTTGTCGAGGGGCTGACCGTGTCGTTGACCATGGGCATGACTTTGCCCCATGGCTCAAGGGGACCGACCCACGCACCCACGAGCGGGCGGGTGGACGGTTGTCCGATTGTCCGAAACTATCTGGACGTCCTACTATTAGGTAGTGACCGACGCATCCGACAGCCCGATGTTCGCCCTCTCCGAGGAACACCGCGAGATCCGCGAGGCGGTGCGCGCGCTGTGCGACGCCAAGGTGGCGCCGCATGCTGCCGACGTCGACGAGCAGGCGCGGTTTCCCTCGGAGGCGGCCGCGGCACTGCTCGCGGCGGACTTCCATGCACCGCACATCCCCGAGGAGTACGGCGGCGCAGGAGCCGATGCCCTCGCCACCGTCCTGGTGATCGAGGAGGTCGCCCGCGCGTGTGTGTCCTCGTCCCTGATTCCGGCCGTCAACAAGCTCGGATCGCTGCCGCTGCAACTGGCGGGCTCCGAAGACCTGAAGAAGCACTACCTGGGGGCGCTCGCGCGCGGTGAAGGTGGCTTCTCCTACTGCCTGTCCGAACCCGATGCCGGGTCGGATGCGATGTCGATGAGCACGCGTGCGGTGCGCGACGGCGATCACTGGGTGCTCAACGGGGTGAAGCGCTGGATCACCAACGCCGGCGAGTCGGAGTACTACACGGTGATCGCGGTCACCGATCCCGAGAAGCGCTCCAAGGGCATCTCGGCGTTCGTGGTGGAGAAGGGCGACGAAGGTGTCTCCTTCGGTGCCCCGGAGAAGAAGCTGGGTATCAAGGGCTCGCCCACCCGTGAGGTCTACCTCGACAACGTGCGGATCCCCGCCGACCGGATGATCGGCGAGGAAGGCACCGGTTTCGAGACCGCGATGCGCACCCTCGACCACACGCGCGTCACCATCGCCGCCCAGGCCGTCGGCGTTGCCCAGGGTGCGCTGGACTACGCGCTGGAGTACGCCCAGGAGCGCAAGCAGTTCGGCAAGAACATCGCCGAGTTCCAGGGCCTTCAGTTCATGCTCGCCGACATGGGCATGAAGGTCGAGGCCGCTCGTCAGTTGACCTATGCCGCTGCTGGTCGTTCCGAGCGCGGCGATGCGGACCTGACCTTCTTCGGCGCCGCCGCCAAGTGCTTCGCCTCCGACGTCGCCATGGAGGTCACCACCAACGCGGTGCAGATCCTCGGTGGCTACGGGTTCACCCGCGACTACCCGGTCGAGCGGATGATGCGCGACGCCAAGATCACGCAGATCTATGAGGGCACCAACCAGGTCCAGCGGATCGTGATGGCACGTCAGCTCCTCGCAGGGGTTCAGTCAGAGCTCTGACCTGCGGTTTCTCCGTGTCCTGACTCCCGCAGGCAGACGCTCACCGCAGGCACCATCCTCACGAGCGCCGACTCTGATCGACACGACCGCTCTCGTAGGCCCAGATCACGAGCTCGACGCGGTTGCGTGCCGACAGCTTGGTCATCAGTGCGCCGACGTGGGTCTTGACGGTGCTCATCGACAGGTGCAGGTCCTCGGCGATCTCTGAGTTGGTCCGACCGACGGCGACCAGGGTGAGGACCGCTTCCTCTCGCGGTGTCAGCGGGTCGACGGGCTCGTCCACCGAGCCGACCCGCGACGAGGCGAAGGTGGCGAGGAGCCGTGCCGTCACCGCCGGTGCGATGAGCGCCTCGCCGTCCGCTGCGGACCGCACGGCGCGCGCCAGCAGGTCGGGATCGGCGTCCTTGAGGAGGAAGCCCCTCGCGCCGGCGCGCAGGGCGTCATAGACGTACTCGTCTTGGTCGAACGTGGTGATCACGATGACGGGGACCGGATCCTCGACGTCGGGCCCGGCAACCTGGCGGGTGGCCTCGATGCCGTCCATGACCGGCATCCGGATGTCGAAGATGCACACGTCGGGCCGGAGCGTCCGGACCAGCTCCACGGCCTCACGGCCGTCGCGTGCTTGACCGACGACCTCGATCGAGGGTTCCGAGTCCAGGATGGTGGCCAGCCCGACGCGGACCATGTCTTGGTCGTCTGCGATCAGGAGCCGCACGGGAGCCGTCATCTGGTCACCTCCCCGCGCCCGATGTGACCGGGACGATGGCCTCAACCGTCCATCCGCCAGCAGGATCCGGCCCGGCCTGTACGGCTCCGCCGACGAGTGAGATGCGCTCTCGCATGCCTGTCAGTCCGTAGGAGGGCGTGGCCCGTCGTCCGCGCGCGGGCGCTGCCGGCCGCCCGTCATCATGCACACGCAGCCGCACCAGATCCCTGTCCCGCGCGAGGTCGATCGCGACCACGGTGGGCTCCACGGCGTGACGCCGGGCGTTGGTCACGGCTTCCTGCGCGGCACGGAAGAGCGCCGACCCGATCGGCGCCGGCAGTCGTTCGATGTCACCTGAGGTGTGGACGACCACCTGCGGGCCCTCGCCGTCGTGCTGGGCCAACATGGGGATGTCCTTCACCCCGTACGTCGGGGTCCGGGCCTGCCCGTTGTCCTCCCCGTCACGCAGCACCGCCACCATGGAACGCATGTCTTCGAGGGTCTGCTTCGCGGCTTCCTCCACTCCGTCCATCGCCTCGACGGCGGCGGCCGGGTCGCTCCGGCCTCTGACTTTTGCCGCCCGCGCCTGCATCAAGATGCCCGACACGTGGTGCGCGACGGTGTCGTGCAGGTCGCGTGCCAGTCGCTCCCGCTCCCGCAACCGGACCTCCTCGCGTCCTCGCACTTGCGAAGCAGCCCAGAACCGCGCCAGGGAGCCGATGGCGACAGGCAGCATCAACGCTCCGACGCCGATCAGCATCGACGCGCCACTGGAGTCGTACAGCGGTTCCCGGACCAGATGTGCCACGAGCAGGAAGACGCAGCCCGCCACCACGCCCCGGCCGCTGGCCCACCGGCCCAACGAGTAGGCGAGCAACAGCACGACGGCGGTGACGTTGAGGACGCTGTGGGGCTCTCCCGCCAGCGCAGGGACCACTCCCGCCACCGTCTGCGCCCCGTAGGCGACGACGAGCATCGTCAGCGGATGATGGGCCCGCCACCACAGGGCAGCGACGCAGACCAGCGCCCAGGTCGCGTGCCAGGCCGGCCACACCACGTCGGTACGGAGGCCGGCCTCCAACGCTGTCAGCGGGACCAGCCCGGCCACCAGGGCCCGGTCCCACCACGCCGTCCCAGGCGGTGCGACCGCCCGCGGTTCGTCCCACAGCGCTTGCAGCGGACCTTGGCCCATCGCCTCAGCCTAGACGCAGAACCCGTTGGCCGGACGGTACCTGGGGCCACTCCGGGCTGGCCTCAAGGACGAGACGAAAACGGCCTCGGCTCCGATGTGGCCACGCGCGGATCCGAGCAGGGTGAAGGACATGACACGACTCACCTCCACCACCGTTCCCTCTGCATCCACCACGACCGCCCCCTCCGCGGTCACGCCGGCGCCCACCTCGACGTCGGTCACGATGATCCGCGCCGCTGGCACCGCTGCCCAGGTGGTCGCCGGCACCTACGTCATCGGCTTCCTCGCGATGGTCGCCTACCTCGTTCCCCGTGGTTTCACCTCGCCCGTGGACGACCCCGCGGCGTCGCTGGACTTCCTCCGCGACCACCAGGGCGAGTTGGCCGCCTGGTACTTCGTGCTCTACCTCCTCGGCGGGGCCGCGATGGCACTGGTGTCGCTCGGAGTCGCCCAACGCCTCGCGCCGGCACCCGCACTGGCCCGGATCTCCGCAGCATTCGGACTGATCTGGTCCGGCTTGCTCATCGCCAGCGGAAGCATCGCGCTCGTCGGCCAGCACGCCGCCGTGACCCTGCACGCGCAGGACCCCGACCTCGCCCTCACCACCTGGGTTTCCACCAGCGTCATCCAGGACGCCCTCGGCGGCGGCATCGAGGTCGCCGGCGCACTCTGGGCAGCCGCGGTCGGAGTCGCCGTCCTGCGGGCCCGCGCCCTCTCCGCCCCGCTCGGAGGTCTCGCGCTCGGTCTCGCGACCGTCGGGATCGCCACCGTCTTCCCGGCGGCCGCCGACACCGCGACCTCCATCTTCGGGCTCGGGCTCATCCTCTGGTTCACCTGGCTCGGCCTCGCCCTGCGACGCCGCTGACCACCTGGCACCGACCGACAGCAGCCCCCGCCGACGGCGGGGGCTGCTCGCCTATGCGTCCAAGCGCAGGTGGGTCGACCGTGGGAACCTGGCGCGATAGTCGCTCGGGCTGACGCCGAGTACGCGGAGGAACGCACGTCTCAATGTTTCGGGGCTCCCTAGGCCGCAGGACTCCGCGATCTGGGTGATGGGGGTGTCGGTGCGTTCAAGGAGAGTGCGTGCAGCCTCGACGCGGACTCTTTCGACGAACCGTCCTGGAGTGACGCCGGTCTGGTCAACGAAAAGGCGGGAGAGGTGCCTCTCGGAGATGTTGAGTCGTCCCGCCAGGGTGGGTAGTCGGTGGTCCCCGGTGGGCAGCGCTATGACCTCATCGATGACCTCTTGGAGGGTGGGGTCGATGTTGGCGGGCAGCGCTAGCCGCTCGGAGTATTGAGATTGGCCACCGGCGCGGCGAAGGAACATGACGAGCCATCGGGCAACTGTCAGAGCCAAGGACGAGCCGAAGTCGTCTTCGACCAGGGACAGAGCCATGTCGATTCCGGCCGTGACTCCCGCCGAGGTGAAGACTCCCTGGTCCTGGATGAAGATCCGGTCGACTTCCACCGAGACCGCCGGATAGCGGCGGGCCAGTTCCGGGCCGTTCGCCCAATGGGTGGTTGCGCGTTTCCCGTCGAGAACGCCGGCCGCTGCGAGCAGGAACGCTCCGGTGCACACCGAGGCGGTTCGGCGCGAACTACCAGCCAGGCGAGCGATCTCCTCGATCAGCCGTTGGTCGGATAGCGGCCGTTGGATGAACGGAGATCCGGCGACGATCAAGGTGTCGACGTCGGCAGGGATCAGATCTTCGAGCGCGCGGTCCGCGACGACAAGGAGGCCGCAGCTGGTTCGGACCGGTACGCCGCCGAGCGAGGCGACCTGCACTCGGTAGCCGGCACCACCTCGGGGCTCCGGTGTGGCGTAGTCGCCGACGAGGAGCGCCTCGCCCTGCCCGGCGAGCCCACGCGCGGCAGCGTCCAGCACGTCCAGCGGCCCGGCGATGTCGAGGAGCTGCGCACCCTCGAAGACGACCAGAGTGACGGGGTACTCGCGGGGCGACATGACCCCACCTTGACGCAAAGGCGATCTGGCGGCAATGACGGGCAGCCCTCGGTTTCTGACTGTCTTCGCGACGGCCACACCGCCAGATCGTGTCTGAAAGCGAGGGCTCGACGTCATTGAGCCATCGTCGTTGGAGCGGGATGGTTCTGGCATGAACTCTTCGCAAACCGCCGTCCCGCCGTTCGGGAGCCTCGCGTGGGCTCAAGCCAACGGGGGCCGCATGTCCGCGCGAGAACGAGTGCTGGAGGGTGGCCGGTCAACCCGCGCCGTCCTCGGGCTGATGGGGGCGCGGGCTGCCCAGCGGGTCGGTGTGCCTGCGCGGAAGGCGGTGAGCATCGACATCGAATCGCTGGTCTTTCCAGACTCCCGGATAGCCAGGGAGGCGGAGGAGGAGTGCCGTACGACGGTGTCGCCGATGCTCTACAACCACTCAGTTCGGACCTACATCTTCGGACTGATGCTGGCGCAGCGTGATGGGTTGAAGCCCGACCACGAGATGTTCTATGTGGCTTCGATGCTGCACGACCTCACATTGGGGGAGACGCACCGCCACTTCGCGCCGATCGACTGCTTCGCCGCACGTGGAGGTTTGCTTGCCGAGGAGTGGACTTCGGTACGCGGTTGGGACCCGAGCCGTCGGGCGACGGTCTCCAACGCCATCACGATGCACTTGAACTCACGGGTCGATCCGAGCTTCGGCCCCGAAGCGCAGATGCTCCGGGCAGGTGCCGGCGTCGACACCATCGGACTCCGCTACCGACACGTGGCGCCGGCGTCGATGGAACAGATCCTCGAACGCTACCCACGACATGGCTTGAAGGTCTCAAGGGAACTTACGTTCGTCGATGAAGGGCACCCGGGCACCCGCGCCCAGTTCTTGAAGCAGTTGGGCTTCGCGAAACTGCTCCGCACATCGCAGTTCGCCGAATGAAGCCATCGGTCGCGACTCGCCGGGCTTCGTGGATCGCCACTTCCTCTGTCGCCGCCTGTCGAACGCCCGCGATGAGCTATCGGTCCTGCGCGACCTCCTCGACCAGGCTCGACGACTCTCGTCCCTTCAGGCACGGCCGCTGGTCGTGGTGACAGCCGATGAAACCCTCGAGACCCATGGATGGTCAGGTGCCCAGGACAAGTTGGCCGCGTTGTCGACCAATCGGCTCCACACCGTGGCGCATTCAACGCACGCCGGACTCCTGACCGACGTGCTCGGCTCGCGCGCGTCGACCGAGGCAATCGAAGCGGCCGTGCGTGCAGTCCGTGGCCAGACCTCGTTGACCGGCTCATGAGGAACTGCAGGTGTCGGTGCCGGAATCGAGCACCTGGTCGGCGGTGTCGAGGAACCGCCAGTCATAGCCTCGCGGCTTCAAGGTCAGTTCGAGAACGCCGAATCGGGTGTTCTGAGAGAACTGCGATCCGGGGAGGCGTCCTCACCGATACGAGACCAGGTCGAGCAACCACGGGCGCCCCATCGCGGCAGGGGCGCCCGTGGCTTGGTGCCTAGTTGCTGGTGAAGTTCCCGCTGAACAGGCAGGCGTTGCCCGACCCGTAGGGGCCGTTGCCGCCGGGCAGCGTCCCGTTCTTGGCGCCGACGCTCATCAGGCCCGAGATCACGGTGCCGTCGGCGGCCCATACGTGGCCGTCCGCTGAGTGGCTGCCGTAGTACGACGCCGAGTTCAGCCCAGTGTTCGTGCTCATCAACTCTCGGTCGATCTCGAGGGTGTTCTTGTTGAGGTAGTCGGTCGCCGTTCCGCCCTCGAAACTATCGTCGTCCGAGTCGATGAGGGCCCCGTTCTTCGAGGTCTTGACGAAGATGGTGACGTACGTGGTTGGACCACTGTTGTCGGTGTAGCACTTGCCATAGACGGTCAGCGGACCCGACTGGTAGAGCGTGCGAGCCGGGGCAGCGGCTCTGGCGGCGTCCTCCGTGGCCCCTGCGGTGGCCGGGACGCGCAGGGTTCGCACGTACGGCAATGTGCCCGGCTTGAGGTCGGCTGCCTTCAACGACTTGTCCTTGACCTGCTTGCCGGTCAGCGACTTCTTCTTGATGTCGGTGGCGGTGATGGAGCCGTTCTTGATGTCCTTGCCGGTGATCATCTTCTTGGCATACGACGCACCGCCGAGCGAGGCCACGAGTGCGAAGATCGCCACCACGAGGGCGGCAGCCGAGATGGGATTGGCACGCTTCATGAAGTCTCCTAGGTCTGCGCGTTGGACTCCTGCCCAACGTCACGGGTTCAACCTAGGGCGTGAGTGCCCGCAGACAGGGGCGATTTCCTAGAAGATCCGCGGCATGTTCGAAGCTCGACCCGTGAAGTTCGGGTTCCGTTTCTCCAGGAACGCCGCCACACCTTCTTTGCCGTCTTCGAGCGAGGTGTAGAACATCGCCAGGGAATCGGACAGGTGTGCCTCGAGCGGGTCCGCGGCCGCGCCGTTGCGATAGAGCATCTGCTTGGCGAGCCCGAGAGCCACCGGGGAGCGGTCCTCGACGAACGAGCGGGCGAGGCTCTGGGCCGTGGTGACCAGATCGTCGGGTTCGTGCACCGAGCGCACCAGTCGACCGGCCAGGGCGGTCTCGGCGTCGAGGACGTCGGCGGAGTAGACCCACTCCAACGCCTGCTGGATGCCCACGATGCGGGGCAGGAACCACGAGGAGCAGGCCTCGGGGACGATGCCGAGCCGACCGAAGACGAAGCCGATCCGGGCGGTGGTCGAGGCCAGTCGCAGGTCCATCGCCAGGGTCATCGTGGCGCCGATGCCGACTGCGGCGCCGTTGATCGCGGCGATCACCGGCTTGGGCAGCGCATGGATCGCGAGGGTGACTCGACCACCCGTGTCGCGGATGCCGGCGTCGTAGGGCGCCTGGTCGTAGTTGGCCCGGAACTCCTCAGGTGTGGGTGCGAGGGTCTCATCGAGCCCGAACACGTTCCCGTCGGCGGTCAGGTCCATGCCTGCGCAGAAGGCGCGGCCGGCGCCGGTGACGACGACCGCCCGGATCGCGTGGTCGGTCGCGTCGTGCACGAAGAACTGTTCGAGTTCGCGCGCCATGGTGAGGTTGAACGCGTTGAGTTGGTCGGGGCGGTTCAGCCGCAGTGTGGCCACCCCGGCCTCGTCGACGTCGTAGGTCAGGGTTTCGAATTCGCTCACTGGTTCGCTCACTGGTTGGCCACTAGATGCCCCCGGTGGGGGAGCAGAGTTTCTTGCCGATGGACTCGGTGTCGTCATTGATGATCTTGGAGAACATCTGGGGGGCGAGCTCGGGATCCCAGGTGACGGCCAGGTCCCGCAGTGGGACCACGCAGGTCAGGCCGTCCTTGCCGTTGACCCGAGTCATGGCCATCGCCCACATCATGCTGCGGGCGGGCCCCATGCCCTCACCGAAGGTGAAGAAGTCGGGGATCGCATGGTTCAACTGCCACCACGAGACGGGGTTGAGGACGGTCCACGGCGACAGCACCGCCTTGCCGACCGCTGAAACCACTTCGCGCTGGCGTCGCACCCTGTCGATGTCGCCGATGCCCGAGGTGTGTCGAGACCGCGCGTAGGCCAGCGCGGTCTTGCCGTCGACGTTCTGACAGCCCTTCTTGATGTGCAGGCCCGCCAGGTTGTCGTCCATCCGGGTCTTGGGGCACACCTCGATCCCGCCGACCGAGTCGACGATCCCGGCGACACCTCCCATGCCGATCTCGACGTAGTGATCGATCCGGATCCCGGTCTCACCCTCGATGGTGCGCACCAACAACTTGGGTCCGCCGAAGGCGAACGCCGCGTTGATCTTGTTGGTGCCGTAGCCGGGGATCTCGACGTTGGAGTCGCGCGGCAGGGAGAGCAGCAGGTTGGGGCCCGACCCGGTGTGCAACAACATGATCGTGTCGGTGCGACTTCCCGAGGCGTTGCCGGTGCTGAGTTGCTTGCGCTGGGCCTTGGTCAGTCCCGCCCGCGAGTCGGTGCCGACCAGCAGGTAGGTGGTTCCGGGCTGATCGTCGGGACGAGATGCCTTGGGTTCGAAGTCGACCTTCGAGACGTCGTTCCAGGCCAAGACCGGCACCGCGACCAAGAAGACGAACCAGGCCAGGATCAGCAGGAACAGGTAGCGGAAGCGAAGCAGTCGGGGACGGCGGGGGAAGCCGAGCCTGAACAACCCCCGTCTGCGCGGAGGCGTGCCGCCGGGCGGATCCACCGGCGGGGCCGGCTGTGGCGGCGTCGGGCGGACTGCGGGGGCGGGCTCACGTGGGGCGCTGGCGATCACCCGCGTGGCGTCGGCGGGGTCCGGAGCGGGTGGCCGCTTCTGGGCCCGGATCGTCTGCGTGGGCTCGGGGTCCTGGGGAGCCGACCCTTTGCGGCCGTACAACCAGCGGTAGTCGGGTCCGTCTCCGGAACCGCCGTCGCCGGCACCGGAACCCCCTGGACGTTCAGCCATGCGCAGAAACTACCCGTTACTCCCGCCTGTGCCGTTTCGGCGCGTCGCTCCCGACTGTGACGGGTGTGACTGGTGATACTGACGAGTGCAGTCCGGGAACCGGGCTGCGTTCCATCAGTTCAGCAGAACCACAGCATCGGAGCACAGGTGACTTCCCCCACCGAAAATCCGTTGGCGACGCGGACCTCGCGTACGGGGTACGGCGCGACCGCCGCAGATCGTGCTGCCCACGTGCGCTTCCGCCGCGCGATGGCGTTGATGGTGATGACGCTGATCGTGCCGGGCTCGGCCCAGTTGGCCGTGGGAGACCGCCGGGTCGGCCGGATGGCGATGCGGGTCTGGGCCGGCACGATGATCGTGGGCCTGATCGTGCTGCTGATCTCGGCGCTCAACCACCAGTTCCTCTTCGGCCTCCTCTTCGACACCCGTGTCCTGTTGCTGCTGCGGATCGGGCTGATCCTCGGCGCGATCGGTTGGGCCTTCCTGCTGGTCGATGCCTGGCGTCTTGGTCAACCCCTCTCGCTCACGTTGCAGCACCGTCGCGCGGCGATCGGGGTCAACGGCGCCCTGTGCCTGTTCGTCGCGAGCGGCCTGCTGTTCGGATCTCACGTCGTGGGTGTCCAACGCGACCTCGTCCAGACCATGTTCGGCTCCGGTGATGCCACCGACGCCACCCACGGCCGCTACAACGTGCTGCTGCTCGGTGGTGACTCCGGTGCGGGCCGTTGGGGATTGCGACCGGACTCGATGACCGTCGCCAGCATCGATGCCGAGACCGGCAAGACCGTGCTGATCGCGCTACCCCGCAACATGATGAACTTCCCCTTCGCCGAAGGCTCGGTGATGGCCGAGCAGTTCCCCAAGGGCTTCGACTGCGATGACTGCATGCTCAACGGCGTCAGCACCTGGGCCCAGGACAACACCGAACTGTTCAAGCACAGCAAGAACCCGGGTGTCGACGCCACGATCTCGGCGATCGAAGGCATCACCGGTCTGAAGATCAACTACTGGGCCATGGTCAACCTGATGGGCTTCCGCAATCTGGTCGACGCCGTGGGTGGTGTGACGCTCAATGTGCGTCAACCCATCCCCGTCGGCGGTCTGGGCTCCGACGTCACCGGCTACATCGAGCCCGGGAAGCGACGCTTGGACGGCTTCGAAACCCTGTGGTACGCCCGGGCCCGGGAGGGGTCGGATGACTACTCACGGATGGCGCGCCAAAAGTGCGTGATGAGCGCGATGCTGACCCAGATCAGCCCCCAGAGCGCCCTGAAGAACTTCTCCAAGATCGCCCAGGCCAGTTCTGAACTCGTCTCCACCGACATCCCGGCCGGCGAGGCGGGTCGCTTCGCCGACCTGGCCCTCAAGGCCAAGAGCCAGCCGATCGCGACGCTGTCCTTGGTGCCGCCCTTGGTGGTCACCTCGCAACCCGACATCGACCTGATCCACGACAAGGTCAGCGAGGTGATCTCTCGCTCGGACGGGTCCCTGCCCAAGGGTGAGGCGAGCGGGACCAGGAAGGGCAAGAAGAAGCCCGCTGCCAACCCCGTTGCGGTCACCGGCGGTTCGATCGGTTCGCTCGGTGAGGGGTATGCCGCCAACCAGGCCGAGGACCTCGGTAGCGCCTGCTGACCGGACACACCGAGGCACGAGGTGTGATCCCCCAAGCACCCGGGCGGGCGACGTACCCTGAGCGGGATGTCCCAGCCCACGATCCTCGCCGTCGATGGCAACTCGTTGTTGCACCGGGCCTTCCATGCCTCGGCTCGCACGGGGTTCCGGATCGAGGGACGACCGGCGTGGGCGGTGCGGGGGCTGCTGTCGCAGTTGGTGGCGGCGGTCGACCGGGTGTGTGCTGACGCGGTCGTGGTCGGTTTCGACGACAAGTCCCACAGCATCCGCAAGGAGCGCTGGCCGATCTACAAGGCCCAGCGGGAGCCCAAGCCCGAGACGCTGCAGCAGCAGTTCGAGATCGCGATCAGTGCGCTCACCGCGCTCGGCATCGTCGTGGTGGTGCCGCCCGGGCTCGAAGCGGATGACGTGTTGGCGAGCGTGTCAGCCCAGGCACCCGGGCTCGGTGCGCGGACGGTCGTGGCGACCTCCGACCGTGACTCGTTCTCCCTCATCGACGAACACACCCGGATGCTGCGGATCCTCAACGGCGGGGTCGAGGCCTCGCCGCTGCTGGATCCGGCTCGGTTGGCCATGGTCACCGGGGTCCGGCCCGAGCAGTACCCCGACCTCGCTGCGCTGCGCGGCGATGCCTCCGACAACCTGGCCGGGGTGCCCGGGTTCGGGGCCAAGACGGCGGTCAAGCTTCTGACGAGTCTGGATTCCGCGGAGGCGGCGTTCAGCGACGCGCTGGCGGGCGGCGAGCGCTGCAAGACGGCCGTCGGCGCCGCTCGTGCGCGCACCCTCGCCACGACCGAGGCCCGGGAACGCTACGACCTCAACCGCGAGGTGATGTCGATGGTCACCACCGCTGACCTCGGTCTCGATCTGTCCGAGGGGCAGCGGGGGAGGTTGCCGTTGGGCGAGGAGGCTGTTCGTGAGGTGTTCGGCCGCTTCGACCTGCATGTGGCCGGGGCGATTCGGGCGCTGACCCTCCAAGAACCCACTCGGCCGGTCGAGCCGAACTACGTCGACCCGCGCTGGCGGGCACCCGCTCCGAGCCGCCCGGCTCCGCTTCCTCCACTGGTGCCCACCGGCCCGGCGTACGTCCAGGAGACGCTGTTCTGACAGGCTTTCGGCCGTGAGGATCGTGGCCGTGGTGGTGACCTTCAACCGCCTGTCGCTGTTGCAGCGACTGGTGGGTCGCCTCAGCGCGGTCTCCGAACTCGACCGGATCCTCGTGATCGACAACGCCTCGACCGATGGCACCGGCGCCTGGCTGGCCGAGTCATCAGCAGCGGACCCACGACTGGAGGCCCGGACCCTGCCCACGAACTCGGGCGGTGCCGGCGGGTTCCACGACGGTCTGGCCTGGGCGCTCGAGTCCGACGCGGACCTGGTCTGGCTGATGGACGACGACGGGCTTCCCGACCCTGATTGCTTGACCCGCCTTCTGAACTACCCCGATCTCGACTTCTGGGGCCCGGTGGTGGTCGATGAGGACGACAGCGATCGCCTGGTCTTCCCCATCCGTCTGCCGGGCGGCACCCGCACGGTGCGGCAGATGGACGAGGTACGTTCGGCAGCCACCGACGCCAAGATCGCCGACGTGGTCATCCCGTTCAACGGAGTCCTGGTGACC
>JBFIDC010000025.1:0-19590 GCA_041581495.1 Nocardioides sp.
GGCTTCTTGATCGTCAGCAGGCGACTGCCACCACCGGGCGCCTGCATCCACCGACCATGGATCCGCACGGCCTCTTCGGAGAACCAGCGGAGGAACTCGTTGCCGTAGGCCACCTCGCCCTTGGCCTCGGCCACCGTCTTGCCCATCTCCAAACTCATCAGCAGCGCCAGGTCATCGGCGCGCGCCGCGATCAGTTCGAAGGCGCGCCGCAAGATCTCGCCTCGGTCCCGTGGCGGCGTCCGCGCCCAGGAGGCCTGGGCGGCCACGGCCGCATCGAGGGCATCGGCGGCGTCCGCGAGGGTGCCGTCGGACACCTCGGCAAGCACCGAGCCGTCGGCCGGATCCAGGACGTCGAACACGGCGCCGTCCGAGGCTTCTCGCCACTGCCCGGCGATGAAGACTCGCCGGCGGGACTCGGGCATCACATCACTCAACAGGTCAAGACCACTCACGCGCACAGCCTGACACCAACGGCGAATTCATGACAGGTCCTTGCCCTATGTGGTTCGCTAGGGCTTGTCGGCTTCGGAGGGAGCACTGCGAAATCGACATGGGCCCCTCGTTGCCCCCATGCAGCGAGGGGTCCGCTCTTGAGCCGGTCCAACACCCCCCAACCGGACCGCTACTGACAAGAGTTGAGGGACCTGGGCCTCGTGCCCAGGTCCCTCTCTTCGTCTCACCGCGTCTTGATCAAGCACTCTCGCTCGTGGCTCACCGCGCCGCGCGCAGGAACGTCTCGAGGATCGGTCCGGCGGTGCTCGATCCCGAGGCACCCACCTCGACGAAGACCGCAACGGCCAGATCGCCTTGAGCGGCGATCATCCACGCGTGCGTGGAGAGTTCGTCGCCGGTGCCGAACTCGGCCGTGCCGGTCTTGGCGATCACCGGCGGGCCGGGAACGTCGGCAAGCCCACGACCGCTGCCGTCGGTGACCACGCCACGCAGCATCGACTGCAGGTCCGCGACCTCACCGTCGGAGAGAGGGGCGGCGCCCTCGGGCGTGGTCACCTCGACACCCTTCACCATCCGTGGGACCACGAGCGCACCGGACTGCACCGACCCGATCACCGCCGCCATCACCATCGGCGAGGCCAAGATCGTGCCCTGACCGATCAGTTGCGCCGCCGACTCGGTCTTCGAGGTCGAGGGCTCCACACTGCCGAAGTAGGCCGGAAAGCCCAGGTCGTGGTCGAGCGCGAGTCCGAGGGAGACGGCGGCGTCGAACAGGTCGGTGCCCTCCAGTTTGCCCGCTTGGGAGATGAAGGCGGTGTTGCAGGAGTTGGCCAGCGCCGTGCGCAGCGGGATCTTGCCGATGCCCGAACCGGGGTAGTCGGAGTAGTTGGTGAACTTCTTGCCGTCGACCACGATGCTGGAGGTGCAGGGGATGGTCGAAGCGGGAGTCAGCCCAGCGCGAATCAGCGCCAGGGAACTGACGGCCTTGAACGTCGAGCCCGGCGCGAACTGTCCGAAGGTCGCCAGGTTCAGGCCACCGTTGCCGGGGCCGTTCGCGGCCGCCAGGATCTCCCCGGTGCTCGGCTTGAGGGCAACCAGCGCACTCGCGGGCGAGATGTCGGCCAGCAGCGATTCGGCCTCGATCTGGAGGTTCACATCGAGCGTCAAGGAGAGTGCCGTGCCGGCGGTGGGTTCGACTCGGATCAGTTCGCGACGGGCGCCGTCGGCGGCGACCGCGGCCACGACGGTTCCGGGTGTCCCGCGCAGCAACTCGTCGTACCTGGCTTGGAGTCCGGAGAGTCCCGCCACGTCGCCGACGCGGTAGGCATCGGGGTCCTCCTCGATCATCTCGGCGGTGACCTCACCGACACGGCCAAGCAGCGGCGCCGCGAAGTCGCTGGTCGGCGCGAGCGGCAAGGTGCCGGCCAGGATCCGTCCGCCGTCGATGCCGTCGATCCCTCGGACCACCCCGCGGGGCAGCTCGTCTCGGCGATAGACGATGGCCTCGACGAACGCCTTGTCCCCGGCCGCCTTGACCCGCTTCACATACGGCTGCGGGTCGATGCCGACCAGATTGGCCAAGGTCCTGGCCGCAGCCGCGGGCGCACCGGTGAGTCCGGGCTTGTCGATGCCCACGCGAGACACGTCGCGCTCGGTGACGATGGCCAACCCGTCGGCGCCCAGGATGTCGCCGCGGTCCGGTGTGACCGAGGACAGGTCGAGCGTCTCGCCCTCGACCAGGCTCGGTTCGATCAGTGCGGGCGACCAGGTGATCAGCCAGTCGTCCGGACCTTCGGACAACACCGCCGACGTGTCGTAGGTCCACGGCTGCTCATCGCCGAGGTCCCACGTCCAGGTCAGAGCCGCGACCGCTGTCGCAGCCCCATCCTCCTGGCCGGTGTCCTCGGGCGCATCGTCGTCGACGTCGGTGACGACGACACTCGGGCTCAACGCGGCCAGGTCGCCCAGGACCTCGTCGTACCCAGCCTGTGCGGTGGCGTTGGAGCCCGCCTCGAACGGCACCGCGCTGAGGTCCCCGGAGGTGAGTCCGGCCGCCAGGGACCCGGCCGCCGACTCGGCGGTCGGTCGCGACGCGGCGTCCGGGTCTGCGTCCTCGCTGGTGCAGGCGACCAGCAGGCCAAGCAGGGTCAGGATCGCCAGTCGCGCACGCATGCGCCCAGGTTAGGCAGACGGTCTCAAGCCGCCCGCCAGGTCAGGCCTTCTTGTGCCGCGGTTTCTTGCCGCCGGCATGGTTGCCGGCCTTGTGGCCACCACCTGAGGGGCGGCCGGCGGGACTTCCCGAGTCGAGCTTGAGCTCGATGAGCTTGCCGGAGATCCGGGTCGACCGCAGCGCGTCCCAGGTCGAGGCCGGCAGGTCCGCCGGCAGCTCGACCAGCGAGAAGTCGGGGCGGATGCTGATGGCCCCGAAGTCCTTGCGCTGCAGCCCGCCCTCGTTGGCGATCGCGCCGACGATCTGGCGGGGTTCGACCTTGTGCCGCTTGCCGACGTTGATCCGGTAGGTCGCCAGGTTGGCGTCGCTGCGCTGGCGATGCCGATCGGCCTTCGCGCCGTGCGAGCGCTCGCCACGCTGATCGCGCTCCTCGCGCGGGGCTCGGATCGGCCGCTCCTTCTCCGGGTCGAGCAGCAGCGGCTGCTCGCCGTGCATGACCGCGGCCAGGGCGGCCGCGACATCGACGTCGGGCACGTTGTGTTCGCGCACGTAGTGGGTGACGATGTCGCGGAAGAAGTCGACCCGCTCGGCGTCGTTGAGCGCCTCGGTGATCGCGTCATCGAAGCGGGCGAGGCGGGTGCTGTTGACGTCCTCGACGCTGGGCAGCGACATCTGGACCAGCGTCTGCTTGGTCGCCTTCTCGATGTGCTTGAGCAGGTAGCGCTCGCGCGGGGTGATGAACGAGATCGCGTCGCCCTTGCGGCCGGCGCGTCCGGTGTGTTTGATGTGGTGCACATAGGACTCGGTGTCGGTGGGGATGTCGTAGTTGACGACGTGGCTGATCCGTTCGACATCGAGTCCACGAGCGGCGACATCGGTGGCCACGAGGATGTCGAGTTCGGCCTTCTTGAGCTGGTTGACGGTTCGCTCGCGCACGTTCTGCGCGACGTCGCCGTTGATGGCGGCAGCGGAGTAGCCGCGCGCCCGCAACTTCTCGGCCAGCGTCTCGGTCTCGTTCTTGGTGCGAACGAAGACGATCATCCCCTCGAAGTTCTCGACCTCGAGGATTCGGGTGAGCGCGTCCACCTTCTGCGGGTAGGACACCGTCAGGTAGCGCTGGGTGATGCTGGGGGTGGTCTGGCTGGTGTTCTTGACCGTGATCTCGACCGGGTCGTTCAGGTAGGTCGAGGAGAGTCGTCGGATCGATGCCGGCATCGTCGCGGAGAACAGCGCCACCTGCTTGTCCGAGGGGGTGTCGGCCAGGATCGTCTCGACGTCGTCGGCGAAGCCCATGCTGAGCATCTCGTCGGCCTCGTCGAGCACCAGGAACCGCAACTCGGTCAGGTCCAGGGTGCCGCGATCGAGGTGGTCCATGATGCGGCCGGGCGTCCCGACCACGACGTGCACACCGCGCCGCAACGCACTCAACTGGATGCCGTAGCCCTGGCCGCCGTAGACGGGCAACACCTTGACCCCGGGCACCTGCGCGGCGTACCGCTCGAAGGCCTCACAGACCTGCAGCGCCAGCTCGCGGGTGGGCGCCAGCACCAGCGCCTGCGGGCTCTTCTGCGACAGGTTCAGCTTGGAGAGGATGGGCAGCGCGAAGGCGGCGGTCTTGCCGGTTCCGGTCTGCGCGAGGCCCACCACGTCGCTTCCGGCGAGCAGTGGTGGGATGGTCGCGGCCTGGATCGGCGAGGGTGTTTCGTAGCCTGCCGCCTGCACCGCGGCAAGCACGCCGTCGGCAAGGCCGAGGTCGGCGAATGTCGCAGTGTCTGAGGTGGTCACCGACCAACGGTAGTCGGAAGAGCAATGTGCACCCGATTCGTCGCAGCGGTGCGCTGCGTCACCTCATCACAGGAACTGGTCGGGCGAGTCTGGTGCTTGTCAGGGGTTACAGCACCTGACAAGCACCAGTTTCCCCGGTCGACCGGGGAATCCGGGCCCCCGGCGAGCCGGTCACTCGACAGTCACCGACTTGGCCAGGTTGCGGGGTTTGTCGATGTCTCGCCCGAGTTGGGCCGCGGCTTGGTAGGCCAGCATCTGCAGGGGGATCGTCATCAAGATCGGGTCGAGTTCGCGCTCGTTGCGCGGGACGTCGATACGCACCACGTGGTCGCGGAGTTCACCCAGATCGACACCGAGGTGGGTGATCACCACCAGGGGGCCGCCGCGAGCGGCGATCTCGTGCAGGGACGCCACGTTGCGGTCGGCCAATTCGTCGTCGGGGACGATCGCGACCGTCGGCACGGTCTTGTCGATCAGAGCGAGCGGGCCGTGCTTGAGCTCGGAGGTCTGGTAGGCCTCCGCGTGGCGGTAGCTGACCTCCTTGAACTTCTGGGCGCCCTCGCGCGCCACCGGGTAGCCCCGGACCCGGCCGATGAAGAACAGGCTCTCGGCCGAGGCGAGCCGGCGGGCGACCTCGACCAAGGTCGGCTCGAGGGCGAGGACCTCCTCGATCTGCCGGGGCAGGTCCTTGAGGCCCTCGACCAGTCGTTTGCCGTCCGCGATCGAGAGGTCACGCACGCGTCCGAGTTGGAGCGCCAGCAGCGAGAAGCCGACATACATCGTGGTCAGCGCCTTGGTGGAGGCCACCGCCACCTCAGGCCCCGCGTGCAGATAGATGCCGGCGCCGCACTCCTGGGCGAGCGCGCTCCCGACCACGTTGACCAGGCCGATCACCCGGCCGCCCTTGCGTCGGATCTCTTGGGCCGCGAGCAGCGTGTCGACGGTCTCGCCCGACTGGCTGACCGCGACATAGAGGGTGTCGGGCTCGATGATCGGGTTGCGGTAGCGGAACTCGCTGGCCGCCTCGGCATCCGCGGGCACCCGCGCCAGTTCCTCGATCAGCATCGCGCCCATCTGGCCGACGTAGTAGGCCGACCCGCACCCGAGGATCTTCACCCGCTTGATCGCCCGCAGGTCACGCGCATCCATGTTGAGCCCGCCCAGGTGAGAGGTCCCGAACCGCTCGTCGAGCCGCCCCCGCAGGGTCCGCTCGACCGCCTCGCCCTGCTCGAGCATCTCCTTGTGCATGTAGGACTCGTGCTCGCCGGCGTCGTACGCCGTGGGGTCGATGTCCATCTTCTTCGCGACCCGGTCGGTGGCGCTGAGGTCCTCGCGGTAGGTCGTGTAACCGTGCGCGGTCAGGGTTGCCATCTCACCATCGGCGAGGTGCACCACCGTGGTCGTGTAGCGCACCAGCGCCGCCATGTCGGAGGCGACGTGCATCTCCTTGTCTCCCACGCCGATGATCAGCGGGCTCCCGTTGCGCGCCACCACGATGCGGTCCGGGAAGTCGGCGTGCAGAACGGCGAGGCCGTAGGTCCCCTCGATGCGGGCCAACGCCTGGCTCACCCGTCCCTCGAGCGTCTCGGCATCCGAGGCCGCGATCAGGTGGGCGATGACCTCGGTGTCGGTATCGGATGCCAGGTCGATGCCTTGGTCGGCCAGTTCGGAGCGCAGCGCGGACGCGTTGTCGATGATCCCGTTGTGAACCACCGCGACCTGGCCCTTGGCGTCGGTGTGCGGGTGCGCGTTGACGTCGTTGGCCGGGCCATGGGTGGCCCAGCGCGTGTGTCCGATGCCGGTCTTGCCGTTGAACCGCTTGGGCAGCGCGGCTTCGAGGTCGCGGACCCGGCCGGCCTTCTTGGCCACCTTCAGGCCCTTGCCGCTGCTGAGCACCGCCACTCCGGCGGAGTCATAGCCGCGGTGCTCGAGGCGCCCGAGGCCTTCGAGCAGCAACGGCGCTGCCGGTTCACTGCCGACGTAGCCGACGATTCCGCACATGTCTTGACGCTCCTTGGGGGCTATCCGTACACGATCCGGCGCAGTTGGCGCTCGGTGAGGACAGGGGCGGCGACCACACGGTCGGCCAGTTCGGTCGCGATCTGCTCGAAGATCTGGGGGTTCTTGGCTCCGTAGGTCTTCATCTCGGCGTGGCGACGGCGCACGTAGTCCTCGACCGGTTCGGCGAGATAGGAGACAACGTCGTCGACAACCCGCCCTGCCTCTGCCTCGCTCAGCCCGGTGGTTGCCACCAGGTGAGCCACCAGATCCCGATCACGCCACACACGACAAGAGAAGTGGAAACCCCGGCAATCGGCAAGTTCTTGCCCGGCTTCGGGCAGGAATTCACAGCCAGGTCGAGTATCTGGGTGCGCAAAACGACCAGATCGGGTACCTTAGGTGAACACAACGTGAACGAAAGGTGTCCAAACGATGGAGTCAGCAGCTCGAACTGGCCTCTCCATGCACTGGATCCCAGTCACCAACGCCTCGGGCCACACCTGCATGGAGGCCGTCTGGGTCACCGAGACGGCGCCCGCCTCGGCGCCCGTCTCCGTCGCGCAGACCGCAGCCGCAGCCGCCTAGACCCGCGTCACCTGGGATGCCCAGCGCATCACCCGAAGCCCCGCCGAACTCGTCGGCGGGGCTTTCGCTATGTCTGGCCGAATCCCGGGAATACAACCGGACCACGGTCCGTTACTGGTAGTTGAAGTGTGAACCACCGTTCGCATCACACCCAACCATCAGGAGCACAGATGACCACCACCGAATTCAGCACCGAGATCAACACCGACGGCTTCGACGCCCCGACCACCCACCTCGAGGACATCAGCGGCGACTACACGCTCGACACCTCGCACAGCCGTCTGGGCTTCGTGGCCCGCCACGCGATGGTCACCAAGGTCCGCGGGGACTTCCCCGAGTTCTCCGGGACCGCGCGCATCGACGTCGCCGACCCCAGCCAGTCCTCGGTCAGCCTGAACATCGCCACTGCCTCGGTCAGCACCGGCAACAAGGACCGAGACGCTCACCTGGTTTCGCCCGACTTCTTCGACGCCGCCTCCCACCCGGAGATCACCTTCGTCTCCACCGGCGTTGCCCGCGACGGGGATGAGTGGGCCATCACCGGCGACCTGACCATCAAGGGGATCGCCAAGCCGGTCACCATCGTCTTCACCCAGACCGGGTCGGCGCAGGACCCCTTCGGCAATGTCAGGGTGGGCTTCGAGGGTGGACTCACCGTCAACCGCAAGGACTGGGGTCTGACGTGGAACGCCGCGCTCGAGACCGGTGGCGTGCTGGTCTCGGAGAAGGTCAAGCTCGAGTTCGACGTCAGCGCCATCCGCGGCTGAGGTCGGCCTGACGGGCTGGGCGGGCTAAGCGCCGGCCAAGATCCCCGCGAGGATCGTCGGGAGCCTGGTGACGTCCTGCTTCGACACGCAGGCAGCGACGCCCAGGCTCTCGGCCTTGCTCAACGTCGCCTGATCGAGGTGGGCGGAGAACAGGACCACGATCTGAGTGGGGAAGGCCTCAAGGATCTCGGCGGCCACCTCGAGGCCGGTCATCCCCGGCATCCTGTTGTCGAGCAGAACGACCCGCGGCTTGAGGGGCGGATCGAAAGAGCGGTACCGCTCCAAGGCCGCGACGCCGTCTTGCGCCTCGTCGAGAACCGAGATCCCGGCCGCCTCCAACACCACCCGCGCCAACTCGCGGATCATCTCCTCATCGTCGACGATGAGGACAGAGACGCTCGACGCGTCGTCGGTGGGGGGCACGGGATGAGTGTAGTCACCTCGCCATGGGGCGGTCGGCGGACGTGTCCGCGGGTGTGGCGCCGGAGACGGTCGGCAACTCGACGACGAACCGGGTGAGCTCACCCGGTGTGCTCTCAGCCCAGAGCCGCCCGTGGTGCTGCTCAACGATGCGGCGAGTGATGTAGAGGCCCAGCCCGGTGCCGGTCACGCTGCCGTCGCGGCCGCGCACGAACTTCTCGAAGATCCGTTCGACCTGGTCGGCGTCGATGCCACCGCCTTGATCCTCGACCACGAGACGGGCCTGGCCGGCCGACGACTCGAGTCGCACCTGGATCGGTGTCTGGGGTGGCGCGTTCTTGCGGGCGTTGTCGAGCAGATTGGCCAGCACCTGCTGGAGCCGGTCCGGGTCCCCTTGCATCGTGACCGGACCCTCGGGCAGGTCGAGCCGGAGCTGCTCGTCAGGACCCGACAAGAAGCCCTCGGCGGCGGTCCGGACCTCGGCGGCGAGGTCGACCTCGGTCATCGTGTAGCCGAACTGCCCGGATTCGATGCTCTCGGTGTCGAGCACGTCGCGCGTCATGGCCTGGAGCCGGCGGGCGTTGACGAAGGCGCGTCGCACCGCGGTGAGGCGCTCCTCCTCCGACATCAACTCCCAGTGGTCCAGGGTGGTCTGCAAGAACCCGAGCACGCCCGCGACCGGGGTCCGCAGTTCGTGGGAGACCACGGAGATGAACTCCTCTTGCGATCGAGCCAGTTCGCGGAGTCGGCGTTCCTCTTCGCGGGCTTGGCGTAGCCGTCTGACCAGGATCGCCACCAACACCAGCCCCACGCCCAGCATCACGAGGACGAGGACCAGGCCCGCCACCCGCAGTGGTCCGGCCAGCGGTGCGGTGAATTCGTCGCGCTCCTGGGTGAAGACGACTCGCCAGCCCACGATCGGCACGTCGGCCTTGACGATCAATCGATCACCGCTCTGGCTCAGGCCGTCCTTGATGTCGCTGACCTGCAGGTCCTCGGCTTCCTCACCCAGCCCGCTCGCCGCGCTGGTCGCGACCACGAACCCGTTGGAATCGATGAATCGCCAGACGGCTGAGGAGTCCTCATCGACGGCGAGGGCTCGGATCTCCTGGTTGAAGGCCGAGTCCTCGGTCAGGGCGACCTCGAAGATGAAAGCCCCCCGCAGTGTGCCCGGCTTCTCTCCGAGCACCGCGATGGCGAAGGCATAGCTGGGCAGGTCGGTGGTGAAGCCGTCGTCGGTGACCGGGAGGACCACCACCGTTTGTGCCGCCAACACCTCCTTGGCCTCGGCCCAGCCGGGAGCGTCATAAACCGACCCCTGAGCGCCGTCTCGCAGGAGTACGCCGGTGGTGATCGTGTCGTCGGCATCGAGGAGGAAACTGCCCGAACGCGCGTCGGGGTCCAGGGCGAAGGTGTCCAAGATGGCCCGGTCGGCCGCGCTGTCCGGCGTCAACTCCCACGGCTGAGCGCCGAGCCCGGCGAAGGAACCCAGGCTCGACTCGACCCGCGCGTTGAAGCTTCGCGCCGTCGTCCGGACCTGGGCGAGTTTGGCGTTCTCCAACGCCTTGATGCCGTCGTTCGAGGCGCTGTTGAGCATCAGGATCACGACCACGCCGGCGCCGAGCACGGCCAGCGCGGCAACGATGGGGATCAGACGGTCACGCAGGCTCATGGGAATCTCCTTGGTCCGAGATCGGGTCCGAGATCTGCGATGTGTTTTCGACGTCGGTTCTCGTTGCTGGGGTCGTGGCTTGGTTCTGCCCCACTGAGTCGACTTCTGAGTCGACTTCTGAGTCGACTTCTGCACCGACTTCTGCACCGACTTGTGTGCCGGCCACCTGCAGCGGGAAGGTGACCTCGAAGCGGGCGCCACCCCCCGGTGCCGAACCGATCGAGACCGTGCCTCCCATCGAGGCCGCGAACTCGGTGACGATCGACAACCCCAGGCCGGCTCCTCGAGTGCGGATCACCGCGTCACTGGTCCCCCGGAAGAAGCGGCTGAAGATCTTCTCGCGTTGGGCCTCAGGGACTCCGGGGCCTTCGTCATCGACGACCAGGTGCGCTTGGCGGTCAGCGAAGACGCGCACCCGGATCGCACTTCCCGCGGGGGAGTACTTCGCCGCGTTTCCGATCAGGTTGGTCAGGACCCGTTCGATAGCCAGGACCGACCCGGAGACGAGCACACCGGGTTCGACCTCGACGAACATTTCGTGGTCAGGGGTCAGGTGGAGGGTCGTGCCGACGAGCTGTTGGACCTCTTCGCCCAAGTCGAAGATCCGCTCGTCGGCGGTGTAGACACCACCCTGCTCGAGCCGTGAGAAGTCGAGGAGGTGCTCGACCAGGTCGGCGAGCCGACGGGCGTTGGTGTCGATGCGGTTGGCATAGAGCTGACCGGTGGCCGCATCGAGGTTCCGCCAGTTCTCGGCCAGCATGTTGGCATAGCCGCTCAGGGCGGCGACGGGGGTGCGCAGCTCGTGCGAGGCGGTGGCGACGAAGACCGTCTTGAGGTCGTCGAGTTGCTGCATGCGGGCCAGGGTCGCGCGCTGGTGAGCGTAGGCCTCGGAGTTGGCGATCGCGGACGACAAGATCTCGCCGGCGACCTCGAGGGTGCGCATCTCCGAGTCGTCGAGCTCTCTGCCCAAGCGCACGCGCATCGACCCCAGTGAGCGGCCACCGCGACCCAGGGGCACCGAGACGTTCACCCCGGCCGGAACCGGTGCCTGGGCGGCCAGCACCGAGAGCACCTCGTCCTGGTTCGTGGGCGCCGACCCCCAGGCGAACAACGGCCTCGACCCAGTTGTCAGCAGCGCGCCGCCCTTCAGCCCAAGGGCCGCCTCGAGCACCGCGACGCTGGCGGGAAGCACCTCCGCGAGGTCAAGACTGGTCTGGGCCACCGACGCGAGTTCGGCCAACGTTGCATCGGAGCGCTGACGGCGACGCCGCCGCCACACCTGAGCCCGTTCGCGGCGCTCCCGGTTGGCGACCAGGATCGTCGCGCCGATGGTCACCATCACGACCAGGGCCACCACGATCCAGGAGCGGCTGCTGAACTCGCCGTCAGGGACCTCGACCACCAGCGCCCACTCGGGCGCGGTCTCATCCCCGAGCGAGACCGTGAACACCTCTCGCCCGGTCAGCACCGACCCGGAGTCGGCCTGCTCCTGAGCCGGATCGGGCCCGAGGATCTCGAAGGCAACCCCGTCGCGCGCTTGAGCGGCAAGAACGCTGCTCAGATCCAGAGGCGCCAAGGCATAGCCCGAGATGTTGTCGCGCCGTTGGGCGACCGTGGTGGGGTTCGGTGGGTCGTAGATCGCGGTGACGATCAGGCCACCCTCCGCGTCATCCAACGCGGGAGCCCCGGTATCGCGCGCCAACGCGGCCGCGGAAGCGGACGGAACGTCCTCGCCGAGACCGACCACACGGGTCCCGGCCACAGCACCCATGGCGGCCTTGGCCTTCTGGTCGGCGATGGCCGCCGTGATCGGTTGCACGACTCGCGCCGCGACCTCACGCGCATCTCGCGCGGCCCTCAGGTTTGCCTGCTCGTTGGATCCCTGCAGCACGATCAGGAGCGTCAGGATGCCCGACACCACAACCAGGATGGGCCTGACTCGGCCCATGCGGCGCCGGCGAGGCGCGGTCATCGATCCACCAGCGCCGCGCGCAGGGCACGCAGGTTGCCCTTGGCCAGGAACCGGACCCCGATGGCCGACGCCCGAGAACTCAACTCGGGACTCTGGTAGTTGCTGTACATCACGACGCGGAGGTCGGGGTGGCTGACCACGAGTCGTTCGGCGAGGGACAACCCGGTCTCACCCGGCGCCATGCGGTGATCGAGGACCACGGCGTCTGGGGCGAGGTCGGCGATCAGGCGTTCAGCCTGCTTCGCGTCTGCGGCACCGTGGACTTCATGCCCCTCCAGGCGGAGGTCGGTGAGGGCGAGGTCGAGCGCATCGGAGTCGTTCTCGGCGACAACGATCAGAGCCATGCTCCCTCCCTCCTCACACCGTTGAGACACAGATCTCACATTGTTCCACCCGGGTGGCAACCGGGTGGACGCCGACCAGACTCCCATGGCCGCGCGCGGGGCGGAATAATTGGGCGGCGAACAGTGAGCCTCTTCCGGTATCAATGGCCGCATGTCACACACGGCGCGCCCAGTTGTCGCGGCCCCGGCCCTTCCTCCGGGCTACAGCAGCAGGCCTTTGGTCATGAGCGATTCGGCAGCCATCACCGCCCTGGTCGCGGCCGAGGAACTGGTCGAACTCGGCGAGGTGTCCATCGAGGAGGCCGACTACATCTCGGATTGGCAGCGCCCATCCTTCGACCTGGCGAGCCAAACCATCGGCATCTGGTCCGACTCAGGCGGCGAACCGGTCGGCTTCGCCATGGTCGACAACGATCGGGGCGACGCGGCGGTTCATCCCGAGCATCAGCGTCGCGGCCTGGGAACCGCCTTGGCCGCCTGGATGCGTGAGTGTGCCCGCGCCAACGGCGCCCCGGTGATCGGCGCACCGATGCCCCAGGGTTCGGCCGCGGACCGCCTCCTGGAGAAGTTGGGCTATCACGTGCGTTGGACGAGTTGGGTTCTCCAGTTGCCCGACGGAGCCACCGTTCCTCAGCGCGACCTGCCTGCGGGGTACCACGTCCGCGAGGCCCACGCCGAGGACTACCCCGCTGTCTGGACGGTCATCGAGGACGCCTTCCTCGAGTGGTCCGTGCGGGAACGGGAGCCCTATGACGACTTCCTCGCCCGCCTGTCCGGGCGACCGGGCTTCGAGCCGTGGCATGTCCGCGTCGTCACCGACCCCGCCGGCGAAGTCGTGGCGGCCGCCCAGTTGCACCTCAACGAGGACGGCGGACCCGTCTGCGCCTACGTCGACCGGTTGGCGACCGCCCGGGAGCATCGCAACCGCGGGCTCGCGCAGGCGCTGCTGGTCCACACCTTCGCGGCCGGGGCCGCCAATGGGGCCGTGCGCTTCGAGTTGTCCACCGACTCACGCACCGGCGCCCTGGGTCTCTATGAACGGGTGGGCATGTCGGTCACCTCGGTCTGGCTCAACCGCGCCATCGAAGTGTGACCTGCCTCGAGCAGTGACCCTCGGCGCTCAGATCCCTAGTCGTGACTCGGGCCGACTCCGGGGCCGACTCCGGGGCCGACTACGGGGCCGACTCGGGGGCGACTCGCGACTACGGCATCTCGATCGTGGTGACCACGGTGGTCACCGTCGGGTTCCGCGGCGGGGCCGAGAAGCCGAAGCGGGTCGGCGGGGAGACCTGCGCCAACTCACCCAAGTCGGTCCCGTCGAAGAGCCCGCGGGCACCGATGATGCGGTGCGCGTCCGTGGCGGCGTACCACTCGCGCCAACCGTTGCCGGCCGTGCCGCGGGTCCGCACTCCATCCATCAGCACTCGGGCAACGGGGTCGGTCACCGTGCACCAGGCCGGAGAACGGGCCACGGCCGCCGGCACGCAGCGCAGCGCGCGTCCGATCGGGGTACGCGCGCCGAAGCGGAGGTCGAGGCGCAGTGATGGTGCGCGCACCTGCCATCCCTCGGGCACCGTGGTGAGGTCGAAGTCCTCCACACGCACCTCGTCGAAGGTGTAGGTCCCCTCCAGCAGATCCGCGACTTGGCGCGTGGGCGCCAACAGCACCCGGTGGCCCGCGGCAGTCTCGACCATCGCGTCGGCGAAGGGCCCGAAGGGCGTCTCGGTCCAGTTGCCGACCACCGCTCGGATGCCGCTGCCCCCACCGACACCCGCGATGCGACCACCGAAGCGCAACCGTCGCGTTGACGTGGAGGTCACCGAATCGGCGCTCCGGAGATGGCGCGAGCGATGACCAGGCGCTGGATCTCGGAGGTGCCTTCGAAGATCGTGTAGATCTTGGCGTCGCGTGCCATCCGCTCGACCGGGTACTCGCGGGTGAAGCCGTTGCCGCCGAGGATCTGCATCGCCTGGCCGGTGACCTTGACCGCGGTCTCACCGGCGAACAGCTTGGACTGCGAGCCCTCGGCGGCGTTGAAGGGTCGACCCTGGCGCGCTATCTGCGCGGCCCGCCACACCAGCAGGCGGCTGGCGTCGATGGCGACCTTCATGTCCGCGAGCGCGAAGGCGACGCCCTGGTTCTCGATGATCGCCTTGCCGAACTGCTCGCGTGTCTTGGCGTAGTCGAGCGCCACTTCGTAGGCCGCCCGCGCGATGCCGACAGCCTGGGCACCCACCGCGGGCCGGGTGCGTTCGAAGGTCGCCATCGAGGCGTTGCTCCTCGTCTCACCGGCGCGAGCACCCTCTCGGGCGCGGGCCAGTCGGGCGTCGAGCCTTTCCTTGCCGCCGAGCAGGCAGCGGCCCGGGATGCGCACCTGCTCGAGCACGACCTCGGCCGTATGTGAGGCACGGATGCCGTGCTTGTGGAACTTCTGTCCCTGGCTCAGACCCTTGGTCCCCGGCGGCACCACGAAGCTCGCTTGCCCGCGGGTGCGCAGGTCGGGATCCACGACGGCGGTGATGACGTGCACATCGGCGATCCCGCCGTTGGTGGCCCAGGTCTTGGTGCCGTTGAGCACCCATTCGTCGGTGGCCTCGTCATAGACCGCGCGGGTGCGCATCGCGCCGACGTCGCTGCCGGCGTCCGGCTCGGAGGAGCAGAACGCGCCGAGCTTGAGGTCACCGGGCGTGCCGTACATCGCCGGCACCCATTCGCCGACCTGCTCATCGGTTCCGTTGGCCCGGACCCCGGCGGCCGCCAGCGCCGTGCCGACGATCGACAGGCCGATGCCGGCGTCACCCCAGAACAGTTCCTCCATGGTGATCGGGAACCCGAGACCGGTCGGGTCGAAGGCCTGGGTGGCGATGAAGTCGACGGAGTAGATCCCGACCTTGGCGGCCTCCTCGACCACCGGCCAGGGGAACTCCTCCTTCTCGTCCCACTCCGATGCGGCCGGCCGGATGACCTCGGCGGCGAAGGTGTGCAGCCACCCCTGAAGTTCGAGGTGGTCGGGGCCGAGTTCGAAGTCGGGTTTCAACGCCTCATCGCTCATGTTCTGACACTAATCTCAGGGCCATGGTCGACCTGGCCCGATACGACGATTGGATCGCCTGGCTCACTGCGATGGCTGAGTCGGACGACTCGGTGCGCAGCGCGTGGATCGGTGGCTCTGCCGCCACCGGCGGGTGGGATCAGTGGTCGGACCTCGACGTCGTGGTGCTCTGCTCGCCGGGCTGCTCGATCGCGACCTATCACCGATGGCTCGAGGCTGCCCGGGCCACGTTCGACATCCGAGACCTCTGGGAGCTTCCGGCCGAGTCTTGGCCCGACGGGCGGCAGTGCTTCATCAACCTCCAGGATCGACCTGGCCTGCTGGCCGAGCCCACTCGGTTGATCGATCTGTACATCGGTGACGTGTCGGACCAGCACACTCACGTGGACGTGCGTCGCCACGGGACACCGCGGGTGCTCCACGACCCTGACGGACTGCTGGTGCTGGAACATGAGGACGTCTCGGCCGCGTTGGAGGCGGCCGTGGCCCAGGTCGCGCAGCGACGAGTGACCGGGGAATGGTTGGTCAATCGTGCGATCGCCCGAGGTCACGTGGCCGAGGCGCTCGAGCTCTACCTGCGTTTCCCCCTGGCCGGGGTGATCCGACTGGTGCGCGCCGAGCACTGCCCCTGGCGCCACGACTTCGGTCCGCGCTACCTGCGTCGAGATCTGCCTCCCGAGGTCGCCGACCGGGTCGAGGCGTTGGTGCCAGGTGCCGGCAGCGCTGACCTGCGCGAGCTCTCTGAGCAGTGCTTCGCCTGGCTCGAGGAGTTGCTGGAGCGGCTGGCTCGGTGAGTTTCACCGGGTACCCGGTGAATCTGGTGCTCCCCCGCTAAAGGATTCGCGGGTGAGCGTGAGTTTCACCGGGTACCCGGTGAAACTCCCTCGGCCCTACCTCGCCAACCAAGCCGCGTACGCATCAAAGGTGTAGGGGCGGCCGAGGAAGTCGGCGACGAGGTCGGCGGCGTCACGGGTGCCGCCGGGGGCCAGGACGCGATCGCGATAGCGGCCGGCGACGACGGGGTCGAAGAGGTCATCGGGGTCGAAGGCCGAGAAGAGGTCCTTGGCGATCACCAGCGACCACATGTAGGTGTAGTACGCCGAGGAGTAGCCGCCCAGGTGGCCGAAGTTGGCGAAGAAGTGGGTATTCGGCACGTGCGCCCACGGCGAGTACTCGGCCTGCAGTTCCAGCATCCGCGCGGTCAGATCCTCGGGGCGCTCGGTGTGGAAGTAGTAGGAGATCGCGGCATAGAACATCTGTTGCCGGGCCAGGTATCCCTTGCCGAAGTCATCGGCGGCCCGCATCCGGTCGACCAACTCAACAGGGATCGGCTCGCCGGCCGAGTTGGTCGCGAAGGACCGAAGGATCTCGGCGTCCCATGCCCACTCCTCAAGCATCTGGCTGGGCGCCTCCACGAAGTCCCACTCGGTGGCCACGCCCGAGAAGCGTGTCCACGGCACCGCGCCGCCGAGCACGTGATGCACCAGGTGGCCGAACTCGTGGAAGAGCGTGACCACGTGGTCGTGCTCCATCAGTCCGCGGTTGAAGTTGCACACCAGGGCGCCCTCAGGGAGTTGGCGCCCCTCCACGCCGTTGGCGATCGTGAACTGGGCGGCATGCTTGTACTTGCCCTCACGCGGGTGCAGGTCGAGATAGATCCGCCCGATCCGATCGCCCGTCGAGTCGCCAGTCCGGTGAACGTCATAGACGGTGACGTCCTCGTGCCACACCACCGCGTCGGGGACGGGCTCATAGCGCAGCCCGAACAGTCGTCCGGTCACCTCGAGCAGGCCCTGGCGGACCTTGTCGAAACCGAAGTAGGTCCGCACCGTCTGGGAGTCGACGTCGTGGTTCTCCTTGCGAACCTGCTCCTCATAGAACGACGAATCGGCGCGGCTGACCGCCGTCGCGTCGGGAAGGTCGAGCCGCACCCGTTCCAGCAGGAACGCGAGGTCGCGGCGCATCGGCCCCTCCGCGGCGGCGGCGATCTTGTCGATGAACTCGGGAATCGCCGGGCCGCTGCCGATCATCTTCGCCGCGGCGTCGTACGACGCCCAGTCGTCGAACCCGACCAGCCCGGCGAGTTCGTGTCGAAGGTCGAACATCTCCTTGAGCAGCGGCTCGTTCTGGGGATACCCACGGTCCAAGAAGCCCTGCACGACCTCGCACCTGACCCCGCGGTCAGCGATGAACATCAACGCCGGCACGGTGTCGGGGTAGTCGCTGGTGATCCCGACCAGCCCGTCTTCACCGACCGGGTGCTCCTCGAGCCAGTCCTGCGGCATCCCGGCGAGCCGGTCGGGGGCCACGCGCACCACCCGGACGTCGTCACGGATGTTGCGACTGAACTCCTGGTCGATCTCGACGAGCCGTTTGTTGATGTCCGCGAGCCGCGACCGGGATCGTTCGTCCCGGTCGACCCCGGCCCGCCGGAAGTCCTCCACGGTCTTGTCCAGCAGTCGGGCGGCGACCGGGTCGAGTCCAGCGGGATCGAGGCCGGAGAAGACGTCGTACAGCGCGCGGTCCTGGCGGAGTTCGGTGACGTACTTGTCGACCGCCACCTCGGCCTGCTCGCACGCGGTCCGAACCGACTCGGCGGGGTGCACGTTGGTGAGCAGCGACGACAGGGCACCGACGTTGCTCAACGCGAGGGCCACCTCGTCCCACGCTCGCAGGGCCTCCATCGCGTCGGGCTGTTCGGTCGCGCGCAGGTGCTCGACGACCTCGCGGGCTCGAGCGATCCCCGCCGCGGTGCGCTGCTCGACCCACGCGAGGGCCTGGTCGGAGGTGGGCAGTTCGACAAGCGCGGGGGCGTCCATGACGGCACCCTAAGAGGCGGTCCAATTGTCTGTCGCAATTGGTAGTTCCCGACGTACATTGTGACGGCGAATCGGCCAGACGGGGAGGAACCATGGCGCGAGTAGGCGTGCCCCGCGCGGCCCCCCTGGCCCTGGTCGGGATCGTGGTCGGGCTCTTCGCCCCCGCGTTCGCCGCCGCGGGTAGCGCACCGGCAGCGGCCGCCCCGGTCGGCGAGCAGGTCGTCAGCGGCACGATCACCCTCGATGGAGGGTTCACCTCCGACGGTGTGATCACCGTGTTCCGGTTGAACACCGAGACGAGCACCTACTCGCAGTACCGGCGCTTCGATGCCAGTTACGAAACTGGAGCGTTCACGGTCTCGGTCCCAGACGGCACGTACAAACTCCTGATCGAGAACGACGGGTTCGGTCCGTACCTCTCTGAGTGGTACGACAACCACTACTTCTCCGACGAGGCCGACCCGGTTGTCGTGGCCGGCGGCGATGTCAGTCTCGGCACGATCGACCTGACCAGCGATACCCACGTCGAGGGAACCATTACCGGCGACGGGAAGCCTTTGGTCTGCCCCGAGATCGATGTGTACCGCCAAGACGACACCGGCGCCTACCGCTACCTATACGAGAGCGGCTCCTCCGGCAACTACGCGACTCACTACGGTCTCGGCCTTCCCCCAGGTACCTACAAACTCCGCGGCGCCGAGACTTGCGGCGAGTTCCGCCCGCGTTGGTACGGCGGGAGCGTGGACATGGCGGGTGCCACACCCATCGTCATCCCCGGTGGCGGCCCCCCGATCACCCTCGACAATCTGGACCTGCGCGATGCGCCAGCAGTTCTCGGCACGCTCGTCGACATCCACGGTGTGCCCGCTCGACGGGTTCGGGTGGCCGCTGTTGGCGCCGCCAACCCCACTGGATCGGCCTTCGCCAAGACGCGGACCGACCAACGTGGCCGATTCGAACTCCAGGTCGGCGCCGGCGACTTCAAAATCAGGATCGGCGACCCGGAGTACGCCGATGGCCCGGACCAGTGGCAAGGGTCGTGGAGTGCCGCCGGTGCGCCGGTGATCTCGCTGGGACCAGATGATGCGGACCTTGTGATCGGTGAGGTCGTTCGCGAACCCGGCGGCACGGTCAGGGGCACGGTGACGCGGGCCAACGGGACGCCGCTTCGGCTGGCCGAGGTGGCGACATACGACGACCAAGGTGGCTTGTCAGGGCGCGCGTTCACCGACCGAGATGGCAACTACGAGATCTCGGCGCTGCTCCCCGGTGACTACCGACTCCGGTTCTATGACCGCTACGGCGTCATGGGCGAGTACTACCTGAACGCACCCACACTGGCGGCTGCGACGCCGGTGCCCCTGGTCAACGACCAAGTCGTGAGGGTCGACGCCGCGCTTGAGGACCAGGCAGACCCACTGCCCGAAGGGACCGACATCTGGGGTTACGTGACGGGCCCTGGCGGTCGACCCGCCGCCCAGGTCAGCGTTTGCGCCAAGCGCTACAGCACTCTGCCGTATTGCTACGCGGGCGACGTCACCGACGTCAAC
>JBFIDC010000026.1:0-19444 GCA_041581495.1 Nocardioides sp.
CTCGCGGCCGACGGCGTCCACGAGGCACTCACCGTGATGTTCGGCGGCTGTCCACCGTGGGGCACGATCACACCGTCAGATCGAGTTGTTGCCGTGGAGATGACCGATACCGGCCATCGACTCCTGGTCGCGCTGGCCCGGTTCACCGGCACCGACCCCGACGACGGGGTCACCTACGACGAGCCCGATATCGCCGTGGTCGATGCCGGCACCCCCGAGGCCACCGTCTCGGGCACCGCGGCAGATCTCGACGCCTGGCTCTGGCACCGGGGCTCAGGACGAGTCCACGTCCACGTCGACGGTGACCGGGGGGCCTACGACGAACCCGCAGCGATCCTGAAGCAGCCGATCGACTAGGTGACCCCGGTGCGGGCCTCGCCGAGACGGCGCTAGCGCTGGGTCGCCCCGAATCGTTGTGCTGCCAGCGCGACGGCCGCCTCGCGTGCGACGGCTGTCTCCTCGTCGGTCAGGGTGCGGTCCGGAGCCCGGAAGCGCAGCGCGAACGCCAGCGACTTCCTGCCGTCCCCCACCTGAGCGCCGGTGTAGACATCGAAGAGCCGCACGGACTCGAGCAGGTCGCCGGCACCCTCGCGCAGCACCCCGGCCACATCGGCCGCACGGACCGTCGCGTCCACGACGAGCGCGACATCCTCCTTGGCGACTGGATAGGTGGAGAACTCCGGTCCCGCGACCACCGCCGGGACGGCCGCCATCAGGGCATCGAGGTCGATCTCGAGGGCCGCGGTTCGGGCAGGTACGCCGACCTCGCGGCACACGCGGGGGTGCAGTTCGCCCGCGTGCCCGATCGAGACCCCGTTCACCGCGAAGTTCGCGCAGCGGCCCGGGTGCCATGGCGCCTCGGAACCGGAGGAAACCTCCAGGGCGACCCCGAGTTCGGCGGCGAGTCGGTGCACCAGTGCCACGGCGTCCGACCAGTCCGCGTCGCGTCCGCTGCCCCACCAGCCGGCGCGTTCGAGTTCACCGGCGAGGATCACACCGAGGTGCAGTGGCTGCTCGGGCAGGGTCTCGAGCAGCTTGGCGAGGTCGTCCTCGCTGGGCCGCCACTCCACTCCGAAGATCGGCGAGGGTCCACGGTCAACGGGGAACGCGACGGTGCCGGTCTCGAACAACGCCACTCCGGGTGCGCCGCGCCCGAGGTTGCGGGCCGTGGCCTCCAGCAGGCCGGGCAGGAGCGTGGTCGTGTAGGACGGCGCCTCCCCTGAGAGCGGGTTGGCCAGCGCGACAGTGGTCCGGCGCCGGTCATCGGCGGGCAGACCGAGCCGGTCGAGGGCTGCCTGGCCCACGAACGGGAAGCTGATGACTTCGACGCAGCCTGCCCCGGCCAGGGTGCGCCCGATCCGGCGGCGCAGGCGCTGGGAGCGCGTCAGTCCGCGTCCGGTCGCCTCGCGCGGCAGGACCGACGGCACCTGGTCGTAGCCGACGATGCGCGCGACCTCTTCGATCAGGTCATAGGGGTCGGTCAGATCCGGGCGCCACATGGGGGGCACGACTCGCAGCGGGTCCGACCCCTCCACGAGGCAGCCCACCGCTTCAAGATGGGCAGCGGTGGCATCACCTGGGATGTCCATCCCCGTGACGCGCGCCGGCAGATCGGGCGCGATCACGATGGGCTCGCGCGCCGCCGGCGAACCCACCGCCGTGACACCAGGCTCGGCGTTCGCGCCGGCGTAGGCGACGAGGAGTTCCACGACCCGATCGGCGGCGGCCGCACAGATGGTGGGGTCCACGCCACGCTCGTTGCGCTTGCCGGCCTCGGAGGTCAGTTTGTGACGCTTGCCGGTGCGGAACATCGACACGGCGTCCCAGTGGGCCGACTCGACCACGATGCGCGTGGTGGTCTCGGAGATCTCGGTGGATGCCCCGCCCATCACGCCACCCAGACCGATGATGCCGCTGTCGTCGGTGACGACGAGATCCTCGGGCGAGAGGGCACGATCGACACCGTCCAGCGTGACGAGCCGCTCGCCGGCAACTGCCCGACGAACACCGATGGCACCGGACAACTTGTCCGCGTCGTAGGCGTGAATGGGACGCCCCAGTTCGAGCATCTCGTAGTTGGTGATGTCGACGGCGAGCGAGATGGAGCGTTGGCCGCACTGCGCGAGCCGACGGACCATCCAGTCAGGCGTCGGGCGCGAGGGGTCGACACCTGAGACGGTCCGTGCGACGAAGACCGGGCACCCCTCGGGGTCGGAGATCCGCACGGGGTAGCCGTCGTCGGTCGCCACGGGCACCTCGCGCAGGGCGGGGTCCCGGAAGGTGACCCCGAACCCGACTGCCGCATCGCGCGCCACGCCTCGCAACGAGAGGGCGTAGGCGCGGTCTGGGTTGATCTCGAACTCGATGATCTCTTCGTCGAGGCCCAGCACCGCTCGAGCGTCGACCCCGGGCTCCCCCGCATCGGCGGGCAGCACGATGATCCCGTCGTGATCCTCGCCGAGGCTGAGTTCGCGGGCCGAGCAGATCATCCCTGCGGACATGTGCCCATAGGTCTTGCGGGCGCTGATCTCGAAGTTCCCCGGCAGCACGCCACCGGGCAGGATCACCACGACCAGGTCGCCTGGAGCGAAGTTGTGGGCACCGCAGACGATGCCCTGAGGTTCACCGGTGCCATTGGCCTCGCCGACATCGACGGTGCACCAGTTGATCGTCTTGCCGTTCTTCTGGGGTTCGGCCTCCATGGTGAGCACGCGCCCGATCACCAGCGGGCCGGTGATCTGGTCCCCGGGCTTCTCGAGCGCCTCCAGTTTGAGTCCGAGGGCGGTGAGCCGCGCCGCGAGGGCCTCACTGGTCAGGTCGGCCGGCAGGTCCACGTAGTCGCGGATCCATGACACAGGAGCTTTCATCGCTCAGATCTCCGATCCGAAGGCGCGGGTGAAACGCACGTCACCCTCGAAGAGTTCACGCAGGTCGCTCAGACCGTGACGGAACATCAGGGTCCGCTCGATCCCCATGCCGAACGCGAAGCCGGTGTAGCGCTCGGAGTCGACCCCGCACGCGGCGAGCACGCGCGGATTGACGACCCCGCAGCCACCCCATTCGATCCAGCCCTCGCCCTTGCAGGTGCGACACGCGGCACCCGATTCGTCCTTGGTGGCCCCTCGGCACACGAAGCAGACGAGGTCGACCTCGGCGCTCGGCTCGGTGAACGGGAAGTAGGAGGGCCGGAACCGGGTGGTGATGCCTTCGCCGAACATCTCGGTGGCGAAGTGATCCAGGGTCCCTTTGAGGTTGGCCATCGTGATGCCCTCGTCGATCGCGAGCCCCTCGACCTGGTGGAACACCGGGCTGTGGGTGGCGTCGTATTCGTCGGTCCGGAAGACCCGCCCCGGACACACGACATAGATCGGCGGCGCCTGGGTGAGCATCGTGCGGGCCTGCACCGGGGAGGTGTGGGTGCGCAACACCCTTCCCTGGTCCTCCGGATCGGTCCAGAAGGTGTCCTGCATGGTGCGTGCCGGGTGATCGGGGCCGAGGTTGAGGGCGTCGAAGTTGAGCCATTCGGCCTCGATCACCGGTCCCTCGGCGACTTCCCAACCCATCGCGACGAAGATGTCGGCGATCAGGTCTGAACCGGTGGTGATCGGGTGCCGGGCGCCGGTGGGCAGCCGATCGGTCGGCACCGTGACGTCGACGGTCTCCTCGATCAGCATCCGCTCCTCGGCCTCGACCTCGAGTTGAGACTGCCGGACCGAGAGCGCCTCAGCGACCACTCCGCGCGCCTGGCCGATCCGCTGACCGGCCTCCTTGCGACCGTGAGGGGGCAACGCGCCGATCTCACGGTTTGCCAGGGCCAACGGCGAGCGATCGCCCGTGTGCTCGATCCGCACCTGCTTGAGCGCCTCGAGGTCGGTCGCGGACGCGATGGCGGCAAGCGCAGCATCGCGGGCGGCTTCGACCTCCTTGGGCTGCACGGCGGCGACCTCCACAGGGTCATAGTTGGTGTTGGGTCCGGACACGGTGCCTGAGTCTAGGAGCGAGCGCCCGCGCGGAACGAACTGGTTGTCCCCGCCGTCGAACCGGGCACTCGATCCGGGCACCTGATCCGGGCGGCCGATCCGGTGGCCGATCCGGATCGTCAGTCCACCGCGACGGGCCAGGTCACGATGATGCGGGCACCGCCCCCCGGTGCGTCGTCGATGAGCACCGTTCCCCCGTGCGCCTTGGTCAGGCCGCCGACGATGTAGAGCCCCAGACCCGAACCACCCCGCTCGCCGCTCTTCCAGAACTTCGTGAAGACTCGTCTGCGCAGCTCGGGCGCGATCCCCTCGCCCTGGTCATCGACGGTGATCGTGACCTTCTCCCCGGCGCTCGAGGCGGCGATTCGCACCGAGACCACGCCCTCGCCGTGGCGAACCGCGTTCTCGATCAGGTTGATGAACACCTGGGTGAACTTGTCGGGATCTGCCAGCACCTCGGGCAGGTCGGCTGCGGCATCGACGGTGATGACCCTCGCGGTTCCGGCCTGTACCGACTCGACGATCCGGGTGATCAACACCCCGGGATCACAGGGACGCGGGTACATCTGCAGACGGCCGGTATCGATGCGTGCCACGTCGAGGAGTTCGGCGATCAACCGACTGAGACGGTCGCTGTCCGCGGAGACCGTTGTCAGCATCAGTTTCTTCTGATCGTCGTTGAGTTTGTCCCAGCGGTTGAGCAACGCGGTCACGAAGCCCTTGACGCCGGTCAGCGGTGAACGGAGTTCGTGCGCCACTGTGGCGACGAGGTCGGATCGTTCGCGGTCCAGACGAGCGCGACCGCGCCCCGAGCGCAACGTGACCGCGACCTGCTCGACCGGCTGGTGGAGCGCGCGCCGATGCAGACGTGCCACGACGAGCACCTCGGTGCCGTCGGGCAGCAGCCACGGCTGCTCCGGCACGCCGGTGCGCGTGGCCAACCCGCCGTAGGGGTCGTTGAGGGCGAACCACCCATGACCGTCGTTGTCGGCGAGGGTGAGCACCTCTTCGAGTGGCCGGCCCACGGCGGAGCCGTCGGTGCCGAGCATGTGAGTCGCAACCGTGGAGATCAGTTGGACGGTGCCGTGCCGATCGGCGATCACCACCCCATCAGGCAGCGCGTCGAGCACCTGCTGGACGTTTGCGACCTCGACCACGCGGCAACCTTCGCACAGCCGGGACTGCGAGGTCTCCGGCTCGGGTCAGACCCTGCGCCGCGAGGACTCGTAGAGGCACAGCGCGGCTGCGGTCGAGAGGTTGAGGCTTTCGGCGCGGCCCAGGATGGGGATCGAGACCCGATGGTCCGCCTGCGCCGCGAGATCGACATCGAGCCCGTGGGCTTCGTTGCCGAACAGCCATGCGGTCGTCCCGGCGAACGGCGCTTCCGGGTCGAAGAGCGACACCTCACCGTCTGCAGCCGCGGCGAGCACCGTGCAGCCACGCTGCTTGAGCATGGCAACCACCTCGGGCGGGTCGGCTGCGAGTGCCAGCGGCATGTGGAACAGGCTGCCGGCGCTGGCGCGCACCGTCTTGGGGTTGTAGGGGTCCACCGAACTCCCCGCCATCACCACCAGGTCGGCACCGGCCGCATCGGCGCACCGGATCACCGTGCCGGCGTTGCCCGGGTCGCGGACCTCCACGCACACGGCAACCAGGCTCGGGCCCGACTCGAGCAAGTCGGCCAAGGGACGATCGAGGTGGCGGCAGATCGCGACCACCCCGGCCGGGGAGACGCTGTCGCTGAGTGAGGTCATGGCCCGGTCGTCGACCAGGGTCCACAACGCGCCTTCAGCGCGCGCCGTCTCGACCAGGTCCTGGTGGCGCCTGGTGGCGTCCGCGGTCGCGAAGACCTCGACCACACATCCGGGCCGCGACAGGGCGCCCTGGACGGCGTTCGGGCCGTCGGCAGCGAACAGCCGCCGCTCGGTTCGTACCGAACGACGGCTGAGCTTGCAAGCCTCCTTGACCCGGGTGGAACCCGAGGTCAGGGGCATCGCGGGACTGATCAGGCCGAGGCCTCGGCCTTGGGTGCGTTGACGTCCTCGGGCAGTGCGGCCTTGGCCACCTCGACCAGGGAGTTGAACGCAGCGATGTCGTTGACGGCGAGGTCAGCGAGAACCTTGCGGTCGACCTCGACACCGGCCAGGCCCAGACCCTGGATGAAGCGGTTGTAGGTCATGCCCTGCGCGCGCGAGGCGGCGTTGATCCGCTGGATCCACAGGCGACGGAAGTTGCCCTTGTTCTTGCGCCGGTCGTTGTAGGAGTAGACCAGCGAGTGGGTGACCTGCTCCTTCGCCTTGCGGTAGAGGCGCGAGCGCTGGCCGCGGTAACCGCTGGCGCGCTCGAGGGTGGTGCGGCGCTTCTTCTGGGCGTTGACTGCCCGCTTGACGCGTGCCATGAGTGTGCTCCTTGGTGCTTTGCTGGAAGTACGGGGCGGATCCGAACGAGTCGGGTTGGTCAGTTGGTCAGAGACCGAGCAGTTTCTTGGCGCGCGGAACGTCGTTCTTCGCGACCTCGGTGGTGCCGGAGAGGCGGCGGGTCACCTTGGAGGGCTTCTTCTCCAGGTTGTGGCGCATACCGGCCTTCTGACGGCGGATCTTGCCGGTCCCGGTCACCCGGAAGCGCTTGCTGGCACCTGAGTGGGTCTTGTTCTTGGGCATTGGCTTGCTCTCCTTGTGCTGGGGAAATCGTGGGAAGGTTTCAGACTTCTCGAATGCTGCGTGACTTCGTCACGCCTCAATCTCGGGGTCGAGGTTCTCGGAGCGACCGCGCTCCTTCTTGGGCGCAACCGGACGCTTGACCAACTGCGCTTCTCGGGCAGCGCGCTCCTCGGCCTCCTCGGCGGCGCGCTCGGCGGCGCGTTCCTCCTTGGCGGCGAGTACGTCGACCCTCGCGTCGGCCTTCTTCTTGTGGGGGCCGAGCACCATGATCATGTTGCGGCCGTCCTGCTTGGGCGAGGACTCCACGAAGCCCAGGTCGGTGACGTCTTCAGCCAGACGCTGCAGCAGGCGGAACCCGAGTTCGGGACGGTGCTGCTCGCGACCGCGGAACATGATCGTGATCTTGACCTTGTCGCCGGCCTTGAGGAACCGCACGACGTGACCCTTCTTGGTCTCGTAGTCGTGCGCGTCGATCTTGGGACGAAGCTTCATCTCCTTGATGATCACGTTCGTCTGGTTCCGGCGAGCCTCACGGGCCTTCTGGGCGTTCTCGTACTTGAACTTCCCGTAGTCCATGAGCTTGCAGACCGGTGGCTTTCCCTGCGGTGCGATCTCAACCAGGTCGAGGTCGGCCTCCTGGGCCAACTTGAGCGCCTGATCGGTCGGCACAATGCCGACCGTCTCACCATTGGGCCCCACGAGGCGTACCTCGGGAACCCTGATCCGGTCGTTGATACGAAGCTCGGTGCTGATGGGTCCTCCTGCTGTCGGTGGCTGGAACTGGCTGCCTGCCGGACCCGCACGTGGTGCAAATCTGAAAAGGCCTCCGCTGCGCAAGCGGAGGCCAGGGTTCGCCTCCATTTCCCATGCCTCAGCATGGGGTGGCGGAGGCCACCGGGACCTGGACCCGACGACCTGGGTGATGCTGGGTGTGAATCTGGTGATGCTGCGGTCGATGCGGGTGGGAGACGGTGATGCTGTCTCCGCTTGCGAGATCTGCTTCCCAAAGGTTCTTGGGTCGCTGATCGGTCAACACGACACGATATCGCTTGATTCCCCTCCTTGCCCAATTCCGCGTCCGCGGGGGTGCTCCCGCGGCGCGAACTAGGGTGGGCATATGGACGAAGCCGCCTGGGGGGCGTTGGCCCTGGCCCTGACGCTGCTGGGCGGGATCTACACCTGGTCGGCCTACCAGCGCCGAGGTCTGGCCGCCGGGTTACGCGGCGCCGGATTCACCCTGATCCCGGTGGCGGCCTGGCTCACCGACACCTTGCGCTTGCTCACCCGCATCGGCGACGCCGTCGGCGACTGGGCCGTCCGACTGGCGTTCAGTCCCTCGTTGTGGGCCGGACTCGTTCTAGGCGGGCTCTCGGTGGTGTTGTTCGTCGTCTCCGGCTTCCTCACCAAGCGGGGCGTGGGCACCAAGCCCGGGTCGTCTCGCAAATCGAAGGATCCCGCGCCGCAATCGACTGAACTGACCCCGGCGCCGGGGCCCTCGAGTGGTGCGCTGATCGACGATGAGATGGCAGAGATCGAGGCCATCTTGCGCAAGCGCGGAATCTCGTGAGCGAGGTCGCCGGACTGATCGTGGATCTGGCGACGGCTCGCTCCCCCACGTTGGGCAGCGGACGGCTGATCTGTGTCGACGGTCCGGCAGGCTCCGGCAAGACGACGCTGGCCGGACACCTCGCCGCTGTGTGCGGAGCCGACGTGGTGCACACCGACGAACTCATGGATGGCTGGCGTGGCTTGGACGCGGTCGCTCGTCAACTGATCACGCTGCTGGAGCCTCTGGCTGCGGGGCGGGCCGGACACTACGACCGCTACGACTGGCACCAGGGTCGGTACGCGAACCAGATCCGTGTGGAACCGGCCCCGTGGCTCGTGATGGAGGGGGTCGGCAGCGGAGCCCCGGCCATCGCGTCCCTGTGCACCGCACTGGTCTGGGTCGAGGTCGATGACCAAGTGCGGTTGGCGCGGGGCCTCGAACGCGACGGCCACGCCCTGGAGGGACCGTGGCGGCAGTTCATGAAGGACGAGGCGGCCCTCTTCGCGACCGACAGCACCCGTGATCGGGCCGACGTCCACGTCGACGGGACGGGCCTCCAGCCTCCCCTGGTCCGGGGGACCTGAGCCCACGGCGGGCTACTGCTCGGGAGCGGAGTGTTCGTTCAGCAGTTGCCTGAGTTCGCGCACGGCGGTGCGGGCCCGGTCGCCATCGGAGCCCTGGATGCCCATGGCCGAGGTGGTCTCGCCGTTGGCGAGGTCGAGGGTGGCCCAGGGGGCGCCCGGGGGCATGTGAACCGCCACGACCTGCGGCCAGGTGAACTCCCGGCGGCGGTAGCCGTTGACCACGACCAGTCGGTCCGGGTGCGCTTCGACCCGCGAACGCATCAGGGCGTACAGGACCGAACCGGCCAGCAGGCCGAACCCGAGGATGGTGAGCATCTGGATCGCGGTGAACTTGTCGCGTGTCTCCTGGTCGAACCCGAACCACGCCATCGCCACCACGACGAGTAGTCCGGCGCTGATCATCACGCCGACGACCCGAACGCCCAACGGGCGCCAGGTGCGCACGGACTCAGAGTCGGCAGGCATGGATATCAGTCACCAAGATGCCACGTGCGCCAACGCCGTAGAGCGAGTCCATCAGTCGCTGCGAACCGGCCCGGGGAACCATCGCTCGCACCGCCACCCAGCCTTCGCGACGCAGCGGCGAGATCGTGGGGCCTTCGATTCCCGGAGTGAGTTCGACAGCGCGTGCCACGTGCTCCTCGGCGATGTCGTAGTCCATCATCACGTAGGCGCGAGCCACCAGGACACCCTCGATCCGGCGCCGGAAGATCCCGAACTCCTCGGGTTCTTGGCCCTGTCGGGTGATGAGCACCGCCTCGGAGTCGGGGATCGTCTCGCCGAAGACCTCGAGCCCCGCCTGACGCAGCGTGCTTCCGGTCTCGACGACGTCCGCGATGGCGTCGGCGACACCGAGTTGGATGCTGGTCTCCACTGCTCCGTCGAGTCGCACGACCTCGGCCGAGATCCCCCGCTCGGAGAGGAACTGGCTGACCACGCCGACGTAGGAGGTGGCGATCCGGGAGCCTTCGAGTTCCTCGAGTGAGGTGAACCGCCCAGCCGTCCCCGCGAACCGGAACCGACTGCGACCGAAGCCGAGGCCCAGCACCTCCTCCGCGTGGGCGCCGGAATCGCGCAGCAGGTCCCGGCCGGTGATGCCGATGTCCAAGGTGCCCTCACCGACGTACAGGGCGATATCGCGCGGGCGCAGGTAGAAGAACTCGACGCCGTTGTCGGGGTCGCTCAGGGTGAGCTGCTTGGCGTCCTCACGCTGGCGATAGCCCGACTCTCGAAGGATCTCCGAGGCGGATTGGGCGAGCGAGCCCTTGTTGGGGATCGCGATTCTCAAAGTCATGGTCTGGCTCTCACAGGTGTGCGTAGACGTCGTCGAGGTCAATTCCCAGGCTCAGCATGAGGACCTGGGCGTGGTAGAGCAGTTGGCTGATCTCCTCAGCCGCACGCTCGGCGCCCTCATGCTCGGCGGCCATCCAGGATTCGGCGGCTTCCTCCACCAACTTCTTGCCGATCGCATGGACGCCGGCGTCGAGTTCAGCCACGGTTCCGGACCCTTCGGGTCGGGTCCTGGCCTTCTCGCTCAACTCGGCCCAGAGCGCATCGAACGTCTTCACAGGCGCTAAGGCTACGGGTGCCGGTTGACGCGCGCGGAGCGCACCTCAGCCAGCGAGACCGCGAAGTGTTCTCGCGGTCGCGAGCGCGGCGGCCGTGGCCTCGTACCCCTTGTCCTCGACGGAGCCCTCCAGGCCCGCCCGGTCGAGTGCCTGCTGCTCGGTGTCGCAGGTCAGCAACCCGAAGCCCACGGGTACCCCGTGGTCGAGCGCCACCCGGCCGAGGCCGTCGGTTGCGGCGGCGCAGACATAGTCGAAGTGGGGGGTCCCGCCGCGAATCACGACACCCAGGGCGACCACGGCGTCGCAGCCGTGTCCGGCCAACGCGTCGGCGGCAACGGGCAACTCGAAGGCACCCGGAACCCGCACCACTGGTGCCTCGTTCACGCCGTGGTCAGCGAGGGCTCGCCGGGCTCCAGCGATCAGCCCGTCCATGACCGTGGTGTGCCAACTGGCCGCAACCACCGCCACGCGCAGATCACTGGCGTCGAACACCTCGACAACTGCGGCTCCCTCGCCGCTCATGCCTGCACCTCCGCGGCCTCGAGGCCGGCGAGCCCGGGGAGCACGTGCCCCATCCGGTCGCGCTTGGTCAGCAGGTAGGACAGGTTGTGGTCGTTGGGGTGCGGGGTGAGCGGCACCCGCTCGGCGACCTTGATGCCGTACTCCTCGAGGTTGGTGACCTTGTCGGGGTTGTTGGTCAACAACCGGACGCTCTCGACACCGAGGTCCTTGAGGATCTGGGTCGCCGCACCGTAGTGGCGAGCGTCGGCGGGCAGTCCCAGGTCGAGGTTGGCATCCACGGTGTCGCGGCCACCGTCTTGAAGTTGGTAGGCCTGCAGTTTGGCGACCAGGCCGATCCCGCGCCCCTCGTGGCCCCGCAGGTAGACCACCACCCCGCGTCCCTCGGTCACGATCCGCTCCATCGCCTCGTCGAGTTGGGGACCGCAGTCGCACCGACTGCTTGCGAAGACGTCGCCGGTCAGGCACTCCGAGTGCACCCGGGTCAGCACCGGCTCGGGTCCGGAGAGGTCGCCGTAGGCCAACGCGACATGCTCGGAGTCGTCGACGGTGATCTGGTAGCCGTAGGCCGTGAAGTGGCCGTGACGGGTCGGCAGCCTGGTTTCGGCCACGCGGTCGACCAGCACCTCGTGGCGTCGGCGGTAGCGCACCAGATCCTCGATGGAGATCATCGCCAAGCCATGCTCGTCGCAGAACGCGCGGAGTTCTGGTGCCCGCATCATGGTGCCGTCGTCGTTGACGACCTCGACCAGGACTCCGGCGGGCGTCAACCCAGCCATCTGGGCCAGATCGACCGCCGCCTCGGTGTGGCCCCTGCGTGCCAGGACACCACCTTCGCGATAGCGCAACGGGAAGACGTGGCCCGGCCGGGTGAGTTCCCAAGGCTCGGTGGCCGAATCGACCAGCACCCGCGCGGTGTGGGCCCGATCGGCCGCCGAGATGCCGGTCGTCACGCCGTCGCGGGCATCCACCGAGATCGTGTAGGCGGTGCGCATCTTGTCGCGGTTGTGCGGCGTCATGAGTGGGATCTCGAGCCGGTCCAGCATCGCTCCCGGCATCGGCACGCAGATCACTCCGCTGGAATGGCGGATCGTGAACGCCATCAACTCGGGGGTGGCCTTCGAGGCCGCGAAGATGATGTCGCCCTCGTTCTCACGGCTCTCGTCGTCCACCACCACGACCGCCTTGCCGGCGGCGATGTCGGCGACGGCTCGTTCGATGGGGTCCATCCGGACTCCGACGTACTGTGGCTCGCTCATCAGTTGTCCTTCCTATCCGCCGCGGCGGCGGCCAAGAGCTTCTCGACGTGTTTGGCGAGGACGTCGACCTCGAGGTTGACGCGGTCGCCGGGCCGGCGAGCGCCGAGAGTGGTGCGGGCAAGGGTTTCGGGGATCAGGCTCACGGTGAACGCGCCCGCGCGAGCTTCGATCACGGTCAGGCTGACGCCGTCAACGGTGATCGACCCCTTGTCGACCAGATAGCGACCGAGTTCGGCGGGCATCGTCACCTCGACCAGTTCCCAGTGCTCACTGGGCGTTCGGCTCGCGATGGTTCCGACGCCGTCGACGTGGCCCTGGACGATGTGTCCCCCGAGGCGGGTCTGCGGCGTCACTGCGCGCTCGAGGTTGACCCGGTCACCTGGCTGGACCCCACGCAGGCTGGTCTTGTCGAGGGTCTCCTGCATGACGTCGGCCGTCCAGGTCTCCCCGTCGCGTTCGGCGACGGTCAGGCAGCAGCCGTTGACGGCGATGGAGTCCCCCAGGCCGGCGTCCGCGACGACGTGCGGCGAGTGGACGGTGAGCCGCATGGCATCACCGAGGTCCTCGACACCGGCGACGGTGCCGAGTTCTTCAACGATCCCGGTGAACATCAGATCGATCCCTTCGTGGGTCTCAGCATGAGGCGTACGTCGGTCTGTCCGTCTTCGGCCGGCGGCAGGACGCTCACGTCGCTCACCTCGAGGCGCCTGGCGTCGCTCATCGTGGTGATGCCCAGGTCGGCGACCGCCGATGCGCCCGATCCGAGCAGGAGTGGCGCGACGTAGACGACCACCTCGTCGATCAGGTCGGCCTGAAGGAACGCGGCGGCAAGCGTGGGTCCGCCCTCGAGGAAGACGTGGCGCTTGTCCAGCGCGAACAGTCGGGCCAGAGCCGCCCGGGGGTCGCGGGTGCGCAGGTGCAGCGAGTCGGCCGCTTCGTCGAAGATGCGATGCGACGGATCGAGGTCGCGCTCCCCCATCACCACGCGCAGGGGTTGGAGGTCCACGTCCTGGTCATCGTGATCCCGCACCGTCAGTCGGGGGTTGTCGAGCGCCACCGTGTTGGTCCCGACCAGCATCACGTCGCACAGGGCGCGCAGTCGGTGGGTGTCTCGCCGCGAGGCCATTCCCGACACCCAGCGACTGGTGCCGTCTGCGGCGGCGCTGCGTCCGTCGAGGGTGGTCGCGAACTTCCAGGTCACGAACGGCCGCTCGTGTTCGACGGCGAAGGTCCAGACCTGGTTGAGGGCGCGTGCCTCCTCGTTGCCCAACCCCGAGGCCACCTCGATGCCTGCTGCGCGAAGACGTTCGGCTCCCCCGGCCGCAATCGGGTTGGGGTCGCCCTGAGCGAACAGCACACGGCGAACCCCTGCGGCGATCAGCGCCTCACTGCAGGGCCCGGTCCGACCGGTGTGATTGCACGGTTCGAGAGTCACCACGGCGGTGGTGCCCCGGGCGGCGTCCCCTGCGCTCGCCAGGGCGTCGGCCTCGGCGTGCGGGGTCCCGGCGCCGCGGTGGTAGCCCTCGGCGATGATCCTGCCGTCGTCATCGAGCAGCACACAGCCGACACGTGGGTTCGGCCCCAGCGGCACGCCCGGGGTCGCGGCCAACTCCAGAGCGCGCAGCATCGCCGCCTGCTCAGCCGGGGTGTAACCCTCGGTCATGTGGTGTCGCCTCTCCGGTCCCTCGCGGGCTCCGGGGCAACGGCGCGATCTCGGGCGCCTCGACAACGAGGACGCCGCCGACCACACCTGCGTGCGCTTCCCATCCGGACTTTAACCGTCGGTCCAGGAATTTCACCTAGTCAACCGGTCACTGGCTGTGACCGGGTCGCGGACTTTCACCGCCGGCGCGGAATTTCACCGCCCCCAGAGCACGCGAGCTTGTCTGCTCGTCGCTACCGATTTTGCCACACGACCGGCAGGTGGAGCCCGTGACCTCCCTCACCCGGTTAGTCGGCGACCGGGGAAAGCGGCTTGATCGGCGTGCACCAGACCTGCTCGGCAGGCACGTCGACGACCTCGCGCTCGGGGTAGCGCAGGGCGGTGAGCCGACCGCCGAAGACCACCCCGGTGTCGAGGCACATCGTGTTGTTGACCCAGACGGCCTCGGTCACCGGCGTGTGACCGTACAGAACCGCGGCCTGGCCGCGATAGGAGCGCTGCCACGGCAGCCGGACCGGCAGGCCGTAGTCATCGCGCTCGCCGGTGGTCTCCCCGTAGAGCGCCACCGCGCGGGCCCTCATCGAGGTGCTGCCGTGGAGCTCCTCACGAAGCCCGGCGTGGGCGATGACCAACCGCCCCTCGTCGAGTTGGAGTTGGGTCGGCAGACCCGTCATGAACCGACGAGCCGAGTGCCGGAACGCCTCTGGTTCTCGCGCCAGTTGTTCGAGTGACTCCGCCAATCCGTGCGCGGTCCGGACGTGGGCGCCCTCGAGCGCGCGTGCCAACTTCGCCTCGTGGTTGCCCGCCACGCACAACGCGGTTCCGGCCTCGACCATCTCCATGACCAACTGCAGCACCCCGGGGGTGTCCGGGCCTCGGTCCACCAGGTCGCCGACGAAGACCGCTGTCCGACCCTCGGGGTGGCGCACTCCCTGCCACCCGAGCCTGTCCAGCAGGGTCACCAACTCGGAGCGGCAGCCGTGCACGTCACCGATGACGTCGAACGGCGGCGAGGTCAACCCGATGCCGCCTCGGCCTTGGCCCGCAACTGCGCAACCATGCGATCGGGGTCGTCAGCGGAGTAGACGGCCGAGCCGGCGACGAACACATCGGCCCCGGCCTCGGCACAGCGTTCGATCGTCTCGAGTGAGATCCCACCGTCGACCTGGAGCCAGGTCTCGACGCCGTGCTTGGCCATCAACCGCCTGGCGGTGCGGATCTTGGGCAGGCAGAGGTCCAAGAACTTCTGCCCACCGAACCCCGGCTCGACGGTCATGATCAGCAGCATGTCGAGCTCTGGAAGCAGTTCCTCGTAGGGCTCGATCGGGGTCGCCGGCTTCAGCGCCATCGACGCGCGGGCACCGGCCTTGCGGATCTCTCGAGCGAGTCGGATCGGCGCCTTGGCAGCCTCGACGTGGAACGTCACCGAACCGCATCCGGCGTCGACATAGTCAAGAGCGCGTCGGTCAGGGTCCGCGATCATCAGGTGCGCATCGAGTGGGATGTCCGTGCTGCGCGCGATGGCCTCGACCATGGTCGGGCCGAAGGTCAGGTTCGGCACGAAGTGGTCGTCCATCACATCCATGTGCACCCAGTCGGCGCTGCCGATGCGCGCGACCTCCGCGCCCAGTGCGGCGAAGTCGGCGTTGAGGATGCTCGGAGTGATCTGGATGCCCACGCCTCGATCGTAGGGGTCAGTCGTTGGCCGGATCACCGGGCGTCTGGGCACCGTCGCGCTCGTCACGGTCGGCCCACTCCAGCAACGGCCGAAGATCGAACGCGTCGGCGTCGATGTCGGCGTGCAAGTCCCCGACCTCGGCGAACCGTGCCGGCATCGTGGCGATCGTGAAGTCGTTGGGATGGGCCTGATCGATCTCGTCCCAGCGCAGTGGCGCCGAGACCCTGGCCTCCGGAACCCCGCGCACCGAGTACGCCGCTGCCATCGTGTGGTCGCGGGCGTTCTGGTTGTAGTCGACGAACACCTGGCGCGGGTCGCGGTCCTTGCGCCACCACGCGGTGGTCACGTCCTCGGTGCGGCGTTGCATCTCGACCGCGAACGCGAGGGCCGCCCGTCGCACGTCCTTGAAGCCGTGCTCGGGGTGGACGCGCACATAGATGTGCAGCCCCTTGCCACCGCTGGTCTTGGGGTAGCCGACCGCACCGATCTCATCGAGCAGTTCGTGAGCAACGTGGGCCACACGTTGGACGGTGGCGTAGTCGCACTCGTCGCCCGGATCAAGATCGATGCGCCATTCGTCGGGCCGCTCGGTGTCGGCGCGGCGACTGTTCCAGGGATGGAACTCCACGGTGGACATCTGCACCGCCCAGATCACCGCTGCCAGTTCGGTCACGCAGAGCTCATCGGCGGTCCGCCCCCAGCGTGGGAAGAAGAGTTCGACGGTCTCGACCCAGTCGGGCGCGCCCGCGGGCAAGCGCTTCTGGTGAACCTTCTTCCCCGCCAGGCCCTTGGGGAAGCGGTGCAGCATGCAGGGGCGTTCGACCAGGGCGTTGAGGATCCCCGGCCCCACGGCCAGGTAGTACTCGACGAGGTCGAGTTTGGTCGCCCCCGCCGGCATCGAACTGGTGGGCGGGAAGTAGATCCGGTCGGGATTGGTGACCCGAACCACGCGGTTGTCGACCTCGATTTCGATGGCGGCCGAGGCCATCAGCCGAGCCGCCTGAACAGCGCCATGAACATCGCGTCGGTGGCGTGGCGGTGTGGCCACAACTGGAGGGTTCCCGGAATCGGGCCGGCGCTGTCCGGGACATCGCCGATCAGGCCGGAGGCGTCCTCGAGAGTGACATCGGCCCGCGCGGCGTCGATGGCGGTGACCACGTAGGAGGTCTCGGACAGGGTCGGTGAGCACGTCGCGTAGAGAAGAACACCACCCGGACGCACCAGGTTGAGCGCCGCATCGATGAGTTGGCGCTGGAGCATCACCAAGGTGACCAGGTCATCGGCCTTGCGGGCCCACCGAGCCTCGGGCCGGCGCCGCAGGGCGCCCAGGCCGGTGCACGGCGCATCGACCAGGATCCGATCGAAGCTCCCGGGACGGTAGGCAGGCTTGGCTCCATCGGCAGTCACGACGCCGGCCACCCCATCGGCTCCCGCCAAGGCACGAGCCACCAGCCGAGTCCGATGCGGCTGCACCTCGTTGGCCACCAAGGTGGCACCACGCTCCGCCGCCAGCCCGGCCAGGAGTGCGGACTTGCCGCCCGGCCCGGCGCACAGGTCCAGCCAGCGGGCGTCGCTGCCCTCCAGCGGTGCCTCGGCGAGCGCGATGGCCACCAGTTGGGAACCCTCGTCCTGAACCCCGGCGCGCCCCTGGGCGACGGCTGGCACCGAACCGGGGTCACCGGCAGGCATGACGACGCCGTAGGGCGAGTACGTGGTCGGCTCGCCGGGCAACTCATCGCGCGTGGCCCGACCGGGCCGTGCGACCAGGGTGACCGTCGGCGCCTCGTTGTCGGCCGCGAGCAGCGCCTCGAGTTCGTCCTTGCCGACTGCGCTCAGCAACTCTTCGATCACCCACTCGGGATGGCTGTAGGCGATCGAGAGGTACTTGGTGGAGTTGCCCCGCCTCTGGGGCGCGACCTTCGAGATCCACTCCGCGAGATCGTGCTGGGCCACCGCCCTCAGCACCGCGTTGGCGAAGCCCGCCACCCCTTCGTTCACACGCAGTCGCACGATGTCGACGGTGGTGCTGATGGCGGCATGGTCCGGCACCCGCATGGACAGCAGTTGGTGCACCCCGAGCCGCAACGCGTCCAGGGCTCGTGGGTCGACCTTGGTCATCGGACGGTCGAAGCACTGGGCCAGGATCGCGTCGTAGGTGCCGCGCATCCGGATGGCACCCGAGGCCAGTTCGGTCGTCAGCGCCGCGTCGCGCCCGACGAGCTTGTAGTGCCGGATGACCGCCGGCAGGACCAGGTTGGTGTAGGCCTTCTCGACGCGCACGGTCTTGAGCACGTCATAGGCCGCCAGTCGAGCGGGGTCGACCTCGACCGGTCGACGCGGTGTCACCCGCCCTTGACGACCCGTCGGGCGTGCCTGCCCCTGCATGCGCCGAACCTAGCCGAACGTCCGGACGGACTCGCCCTGCAAGCCGCGTGCCCAGTCCGCAGCCAGCATCTGCCTGGAGCCGAACGCCTTGACCTCGCTGAGTCGAACCGGCACGGTTCCGGTCCCGACCAGGACCTCGCTCTTGTTGATCCCCAAGGTTCCAGGCGACAGCGACTCGGCTTCGGGCACCAGGGTGACCGGCGCGAGTTTGATCCGCGCATCCTCGAAGGTGGTCCATGCACCCGGGGCGGGGGTGCAGGCGCGGATGCGTCGGTCGATGGCCTCGGCCGGCTCGGTCCAGTTCACGCAGGCGTCGTCGACGGTGATCTTCGGCGCCAGGCTGACTCCGTCGGTGGGCTGCTCGCGGGCCTCCAAGACTCCGTCCTCGATGCCGTCGAGGGTCGTCACCAACAACCCCGCACCACCTTCGGCGAGGCGGCCCAGGAGGTCGCCTGCGGTGTCGGTGGGCCGGATTCGCTCGGTCATCACACCGAAGGTCGGGCCGGCGTCCAGAGCCCGCACGATGCGGAACGTCGTCGCGCCCGTGACCTCGTCACCGGCCCACAGTGCGTGCTGGACCGGCGCCGCGCCTCGCCAGGCGGGCAGACATGAGAAGTGCAGGTTGATCCATCCGTGCCGCGGGATGTCGAGCGCCGATTGCGGCAGCAGCGCGCCGTAGGCGACGACCGGGCAGCAGTCGGGCTCCAGGGAGCGGAGTTCGGCCTGGAAGTCGGGGTCCTTGGGATGGGTCGGCTTGAGGACCGGAACGCCGAGTTCGGCGGCACGCACGGCGACGGGGCTGGGCGTCAGTTTGCGGCCGCGACCCGCCGGGGCGTCCGGCCGGGTCACCACGCCCACCAGGTCGTGGCGCGAGGCGGCGATCGCCTCGAGTGCCGGCAGTGCCGGCTCTGGGGTGCCCGCGAAGACGACCCTCATCGGGCGAATCCCCCCGTGGCGTGCGGGCTGAGCCGCACCACCGTCTGCTCCTGGCCGAACCATTCGGATTCGCGGATGGCCTTCATCGCCATCTTGCGCGCCTCACGGTCGAGTCGGTCGACGAACAAGACGCCGTCGAGGTGGTCGGTCTCGTGTTGGATCGCGCGAGCGAGTTTCTCGCTGCCCTCCACGATCAAGGGCTCGCCGTGCATGTCGAACCCGTGTGCGACCACCGAGAGAGCGCGACGACAGTCGAAGGTCAGCCCCGGGATCGACAAGCAGCCCTCGTCACCGTCTTGAGTCTCCTCGGACAGGCTCAACGTCGGGTTGACCAGGTGACCGACCTCGCCGTCGAGGTTCCAGGTGAAGACCCGCAGTCCGACGCCGATCTGCGGCGCTGCAAGGCCCGCGCCCGTGGCTTCGAGCATGGTGTCGGTCAGGTCGGTGACCAGCCGACGCAACTCCTTGTCGAAGTCGACGACCTCGGTGGCGCGGGTGCGGAGCACGGGGTCGCCGAACAGCCGGATGGGAACGATCACAAGTGGTGAGTCTAGGTCGGGCGACCCGAGGCGTTCGGTGCGGCTCGGCCGGAGCCTCACAGGGTTGGCGGGTCGACCTGGATGCGCACCGGGTCGAGTTTGCGTGCCGAGCGCAGTCGCTGAA